>NZ_JAUMTJ010000004.1:0-219377 GCF_032654765.1 Bradyrhizobium sp. 33ap4
ACCAGAAAAGACCGATTTGCCTCGGTCCTGCCGAGCATGCACCGCGACACAGTGAATCATTCCCCGGACACCCCTGCGCGCGCGGGGCGAGGTGAAGCGGAATCTGCCGCTCGATTCAGAGTAAAGTCATCTTGCACTACACCGCCGGCAGCGTGAGCTCGGCGCGCAGGCCGCCGATCGGCGCGTTGTTCAGGGTGAGATTGCCGCCATAGAGGCCGGCGAGATCGGTCACGATCGACAGGCCGAGCCCGGAGCCGGGTTTCGACTCGTCGAGCCGCTGGCCGCGCCGCGACACCTGGGCACGCTCGGCTTCCGACAGGCCGCGCCCGTCGTCGTCGACCACAATGCGCAGCCTCGGCCCGGCGCCCGAGGCCTCGGGCGGAACCACGGTCACCTCGACGAACACCTGCGAAGCCGCCCATTTGCAGGCGTTGTCGACGAGATTGCCGACCATCTCCTCGAGGTCCTGCCGCTCGCCGCGAAACCGTGCCGCCGGATCGGCCTTCGCCTCGATCGAAAGGTCGCGATCGCGATGGATCTTCTCCATGGTCCGGCGCAGCGCCTCGATCACAGGTGCGACGTCGGTGATGGTGCTGACGATGGTGGCACGGGCCGCGATCCGCGCGCGCTCCAGATGGTGCGCGACCTGATCCCGCATCAGATCGGCCTGCTCCAGCACCTTGCTGGCGAAAGGATCGGCGGTATGGGCGGCCGCCTCGTTCACGATCACCGAAAGCGGCGTCTTGATCGCATGGGCGAGATTGCCGACATGGGTGCGCGAGCGCTCAACGATCTCCCGGTTGGCATCGATCAGCGCATTGGTCTCGCGCGCCAGCGGTGCGATCTCGACCGGAAACCGGCCCTCCAGCCGCTCGGCGCGGCCGGAGCGGATGTCGGCGATCGCATCCGAGATTCGCTTGAGCGGCGCGAGACCGTAGCGCACCTGGAAGATCGTGGTCAGCAGCAGCACGATGCCGAGCGCGGCGAAGGTGCCGCCGAGATAATAGTCGAAGCTGCGCGTCTCATCGAAGATCTCGGTAGCATCGCCGGCGACGCTGACCAGGAACTTGCCGTCGGCGCCGAGATCGACCGGCCGCTCCACCACGCGCAGGCTCTGGCCTTCGGGCCCGTCGACATAGCCGAGCCGGACCCCGGCAGCGGTCAGCTCGGCGCCGTGCTCCTCGAGCTTGGGCAATTTCTTGTCCCACAGCGAGCGCGAGGCGCGGGTCTCGCCCTTTTCGGTATCGGTCCGGGTGATCTGCCAGTACCAGCCCGACAATGGCAGGTCGAACAGCGGCTCGCCCAGCGACTGGAACTGGCGGTCCGCCGGCTCGTCCGGCGTCGCCACCTCGGCGATCAGGGTGCGCAGATAGAGATTGAGCCGGCGGTCGAAGGCGCGCTCGGTCGCGTCGCGATAGACCGACGACAGGATGACGCCCGTGATCGCCAGGATCACCACCACCCAGGCGGTCGCCGAGACGAACAGGCGTGTCGCGAGCGAGCTGCCGCCCATCAGGGCACGAGCTCGAACATCGCGTCAGCGGGCCGCGACAAGGCGAGTTCAGACATGGCGAATCCAGTCCTCCTGGCGCGGATCATGCCAATGCCCGCATCGCGATCAAGCACCTTAAGAGCATGATCCGATTGAATAGGACATGCTCTTATCCCATTGTTTGGTCCGCGCTTTCTTCACGCGAACGAACCGGCATCCACTTCGCTCGAAAATGCTTCAAGAGCATGATCCCCGCGCAAACGCTTCGCGTTTGTCGCAGGGAAAACCGCTGCGCACTTTTCCGGATCATGCTCTAGGTCGGCGGCGAAAGCATGTAGCCGAGGCCGCGCACGGTCTGGATGATATCGACTTCCAGCTTCTTGCGAATGCGCCCGACGAACACCTCGATCGTGTTGGAGTCGCGGTCGAAGTCCTGGTCGTAGAGATGCTCGACCAGTTCGGTGCGCGAGACCACCCGCCCGGTGTGGTGCATCAGATAGTCGAGCAGATTGTACTCGTGCGAGGTCAGCTTGATCGGATTGCCGTTGACGGTGACCCGCTTGGTCCGGGTGTTCAGCGCCACCGGCCCGCAGTTCAGTTCGACCTGGGCATGCCCGGTCGCGCGGCGCAGCAGCGCGCGGATCCGCGCCAGCACCTCCTCGAGGTGGAAGGGCTTGGCGACATAGTCGTCGGCGCCGGCGTCGAAGCCCTGAACCTTGTCGCTCCAGCGATCTCGTGCGGTGAGGATCAGCACCGGCATCACCCGCTTGTTCCGCCGCCAAGCCTCGAGCACCGAGATACCGTCCATTTTCGGCAGGCCGATATCCAGCACCACCGCGTCGTACGGCTCGCTATCACCAAGGAAATGCCCCTCCTCGCCGTCGAACGCGCGATCGACCACATAGCCGGCGTCCGTCAGCGCGGTGGTGAGCTGGCGGTTTAGATCCGGATCATCCTCAACGACGAGCAGACGCACTTTGGCCTCCGAGAGTGAGCATTACGACATTCCGGCACCAAATGAGGCTTCCCGCCGTGAACGGCTTATGAATGGACCCGCAAGGCGCCGCTAATTTTTCGTCAGGTGCACCATCCGGGGAACCCGCGCAAGCACCCCTGGTTCCCTCCATGAGATGCGCGCGAAGTGAGATTGGGTTTCAGTTTAGGGTATTTTAATACCATAAACTTGAAAGCAATTGTTGCTGGCAACCTTCCGGCGGACCGGAGCGCGGACAACATGTCGGGTCATTTGCAGCCGACCGGCAAGTTAACCTTCGACGACCATTTTCATGTCGCTGACACCGGCGATGCGCTAATTCAACGGCGGCGCGCCCAGCGCATATGGACCGGGAAGAACGCGTTGCTTGTTTCAAAGATACGGAGGTTCGGCGTGATTGCAGGCTGGCTTGCGCTTGCGCTCATCGCCTTCGTGACACTGTCCCCGATCCAGGACCGTCCCTCGCTATTCCATCCGCAGATCGAGCATTTCGCGGCGTTCGCCGTGATGGCGCTGGCCTTCGTGCTGGGCTACCCGCGGCGCACCGCGCTGATCGTGCTCCTTGTCATCTTCAGCGCGTTCACGCTCGAAGCAATGCAATTCCTGACACCGGATCGTCACGGCCGCCTGATCGATGCGATCGTCAAGGTGGCGGGGGGTCTGGTCGGCATCGGCGTCGGTCGCTTCATGCTGCTCGTGCTGCGTAACCAGCTCGGCCGGCTGAGGTCGGGCGTGGAGCAGTCCGCGAACTGAGCGGCCGGCGCATTGCGCTCAATCGCGCTTCGGCGCTTCCGCCGACTTCGTGTCGTCTTGCGCCATGCATTGCTGAAAGAAATGCAGCCGATCGCCATTCATCGGCACGGCCCCCGGTCGCTTGTAGGGGTAGAACATGTAGGCCGCGCGCAGGCAGCGCTTTGCGGTCTCGGCGGCGGATGCGGCGACGGCGGCACGCGATGCCAGCAGGAGCGCCAGCACGACACTGAACCGGATGGACACCCCGCTCACGGTTTCTCGCATTCCGAGTAGAACACGCCATTTGCGGCCGCCAGCCGCTGCAGGCAATGCCGCTTGTCGGTGACCGCGCCCTCGACCGTGAAATCGTAGACCTGCGCCTTCAGGATCAGCGCGTAGCGTCCCGGCGGCAGCGGCGCGTCGTCGCGCGGCAGGATCTCGAACATCTGCGGATCGTCCTTGAGCGGCGCCGCGCGGAACGGGATCGAGATGTTGCGGATCACCCAGCTGTCGTCGCCCGGCGAGACCACCGGCTTGCCGGTCGCGTCGAACGTGGTCTGCTGGCTCACATGCGCGATCAGACGTACATCGATCGGATCGGAGGCGCCGCCGGCACCCTCGCGCCGGAACACGATGAAGCGGAGATGTCCGTCAGGCAGCGTGGTCTCGCTCGGCCTGGTGATCGCCGCCGAGATCGCCACCCGCGGATCCGGCGCACGCCCCTGGATCAGCTGCAGTTCGTAGAGCTTGCGGCCGCTCTCGGCATAGACGCCATAGACGGTCGGCAATGGCCGTTTCGGCGGCGGCGGCGCGGCGGCCGCAGCGGCCGGCGCCGGGACGGCCGCGACCACCGCCGGCCTTTGGGCTTCGGGCGGCGCCGATGCCAGCGTGCCGGCAATCATCGCGCGGGCCGCAGCCAATGACACGCCGCGTTGCTGCAGCAGGACAACGGCCGCGATCAGCCCGAAGAACGCCAGCATGACAACGTAACGCAGCGGCGCCGACGACGACCATCGCGGACCACGCGTCACCGCGGCAGGCTCGACGCGATCGAGGGTCGTGACAAAGGCCGGCTCGGCATCGATCCGGGGCGGTGCCTCGATCCGCCGCGCAGCGCCCGCCGCCTCGAGGAATGCGGGCAGCGCCCGCGCCGGCGGCACCTCGAATTTCTCGATCACATTGCTCTTGGTGAGCGCTTCGACGCCTTCGATCGCCACTTCCAGCGCCTGCATCAGACGCTGCTTTTCCGCCGGATCCTCGTGCGCGAGCTGCTGCAGCTTCTGCCGCGCGAGCTCGTAGACCGCGCTGCGCAGCTGCTGCGGGTCGGCGCTCACGGAATCGATGGTTCGTGCCAGCACCAGCGCGAACTCCACCTCGGGGTGCGCAGGACCGATGTCCCTGACAGTTCTCTGGGCCGGCGTCGGCGTCATAAATGTTAGTCTGGTTTGCCCATAATGTTACAACATTCTATGTGGATTTTACCGTTAACACAAACCACCAGGCCGGCAGATGACGCCCCGGTTTGACCGCCCCGATCCGAGCAGCATCAGGATTCATTGACCCGTTCTCTGCCCATCCTGGACCAGTGGTTGTTCGCGCCCAAGCGGGACCGTCGATCCTGGCCGGACGTCCTGCTCCTCGCGGGATGGGTCGCGCTGGTCGGCTTCCAGATCGGCCGTCACGTGATGTGGCGCGACGAGGTCCGGGCGCTCACCATTGCCCTGAACGGCGACGATCCGGTCGCCATGCTGAGAGAGTTGCATGGCGAGGGCCACCCTGCCCTCTGGTACCTTCTGCTGCGCGGCGCGCATGCCGTCTTCGATCGGGTCGAGGTGCTGCCCGCCGTCGCCTTCGTGGTCGGGCTCATCACGGTCGCACTGCTGATCTTCCGGTCACCATTCCCACGACTGTTGGTCCTGCTGCTGATCACGAGCCATGCGCTGTTGTTTGAGTATGTCGTGATGGCCAGGAATTACGGCATCTCGGCCCTGTTCCTGTTCGCGATCGCGGCCTGCTATCGGGCCCACCGCGACCGTGGTCTGCTGCTCGGCGCACTGCTGTTCCTGCTCGCCAACACCAACGTCGTCGGCGCGATCATGGCCGGCGCATTCCTGCTGTTCTGGCTGCTCGACCTGCTCGAGACCCGAGGGAGCCGTGACTGGCGCTGGTCGCCGCAACTCACCAACTTCGCGATCAATGCAACGATCGCGACGATTGGCGTCGTGATCTGCGCGGCGACGATGTTGCCGACCTATAATGACGCCGCGGCCCGGGACTGGTCGCACGAGTCACCACTCGCGGCGGCAATCCTGTCCCTCGTGAACCCCGGCGCGACGTCGCTGGGCGCGCTGTTTGCCAATCTGCTGCCGGGGGTCGCGGGATCGGTGCTGCTGTTCGGCGCGACGCTCGGGCTCTTGCCGCGGCGACCGGCCTTCCTCGCCGCCATCGCCGCCCTGTTGCTGACGTCGTTGTTCTTCGCCGTCGCCGCCAACGGTGCCTACCGACATGCCGCGGTCTGGCTGAGCTTCCTGATCGCGCTTTACTGGATCGGCTGGAGCCGGGTCACCGCGCCATCCGGCTCTCGCGCATGGCTCGACCGGCGATTGCCGGCGATCGGACGCGTGTCGCTCCTGCTGGTGCTCGCGATCCAGACCGCCGCTGGCATCAACGATTTGCGCAACGCGGTGACCGGCGTGGTCGCGAGCCGCAGCGCCGATCTCGGCCGCCTGATCGCCTCGCGCGCTGATCTCACCGATGCAGTGATCCTCGCCGAGCCGGAATGGCTGGTCGAGGCGCTGCCCTACTACGTCAAGAACCGGATCTATCTCGCGCGCGACCACAAATTCGGCAGCGTCGTGATCTTCTCGCGCAAGGGCAAGATGGACAGCGATCTCGGCGAGACCCTGCGCCTTGGCCGCGAGCTTCGCGACACGACCCGTGCGCCCGTCATCATCCTGCTGGCCTACCGGCTCGACGAGATCACGCCCGACCGGAACTACGACGAAGGCAAGGACTGGCGGACGTTCCGTGCCTCAGCGGCGCAGATCCGCGATTTCCGCGAAGCGACCACGATGCTGCGCCGCTTCGGCCCCGCCAAGACCGACGAGAGTTTCGACGTCTACCTCCTCAACTAGGCGATCGATCAACGACGACAGAAAAAGGACCGCGCGATGGCGCTGATGGACAGCAAGGTCGAAGCCGGCAAGCCGCCGGCCGCAAGCATCGGGCAGTATCTTTCCATCCTGCGGCTCGATCACAGCACCAAGCACATCTTCATCGTTCCCGGGATTGTCCTTGCCTGGCTGTTGCGCGGCCCGAGAGGCGAGCATATCGCAAGCGCTATCGTCCTCGGCCTTGTGGCCGCGATCTGCATCGCGTCGGCCAATTATGTGATCAATGAATGGTTCGACCGCGACTTCGACCGGCATCACCCGACCAAATCGCAGCGCTCCGCGGTGCAGAGCGCGATGGACGGCAAGATCATCGGGCTAGAGTGGCTGCTGCTGGTCGCGCTCGGCCTCGTCTGCGCATCTACCAGCAGCCGCCTGATGCTGTTCGCAACCGGCATCTTCGCCGTGCAGGGCATCGTCTACAATGTCCCGCCGCTCCGGAGCAAGGACAAGGCCTATTTCGACGTCATCTCGGAATCCGTCAACAATCCGCTGCGGCTGTTGATCGGCTGGGCGATGATCGATCCGACCTCGCTGCCGCCGGGCTCGGTGATCCTGTGCTACTGGTTTGGCGGCGCGTTCCTGATGGCGGCCAAGCGGCTGTCCGAATATCGCGAGATTGCCGCGTCCCATGGCAAGGAGCTTCTGGCGCGCTACCGCGCGAGCTTCGCGCACTATACCGAGGTGTCGCTGACGGCCTCGTGCCTCAGCTATTCGCTGTTCTCGGTGTTCTTCCTCTCGGTGTTCCTGGTGAAGTACCGCATCGAGTATGTCCTTGCGATGCCGCTGGTGGTGATGCTGTTCACCACCTACTTCTCGATGTCGACGTCGCCGGGGTCGTCGGCGCAGAAACCCGAGAAGCTCTGTGGCGAGCGTGGCCTGATGCTGCTCGTGCTGGCGCTGGTCGCCGTCTTCCTGGTGGCAAGCCTTGTCGACATGCCGTTCCTCGCGCGGCTGGCCGAACAGCACTACATCACATTGAACTGAGCCTCTCGCGGCTTGATCGTTATTTGAGCATGATCTTGTCGGAAAACCGCTTCGCACTTTTCCGGATCATGCTCTACCGCCGGCGCGGATGCGCCTTCTGATGCCAGGCCCAGGCCGAGCGAATGATGTAGCCGAGATCGGACCGGCTGGCCTTGAAGCCGAGGCCGCGCTCCGACCTGGAGGGATCGGCCACCAGGATCGGCGGATCGCCGGCCCGGCGCTCGCGCACCACGCTCGGCACCGCTTCACCGGTCTCGGCGCGGATCGCGTCGAGCACCTGGCGCACCGAATAGCCGGTGCCGGTGCCGAGATTGAACACGCCGCCGGCGTCGCCCTTCAGCAGCAGCTCGAGCGCCGCGATATGGGCGCTCGCGAGATCATCGACATGGATGTAGTCGCGCACCGCGGTGCCGTCGGGCGTGTCATAGTCTTCGCCGAAGATGGCAAAGTCCGGCACGTGCCCCAGCAGCGCCATCAGCGCGCGCGGAATCAAATGCGTCTCGGGATCGCGGAGTTCGCCGATGGTGACGGAGGCGTCGGCGCCGCAGGCATTGAAATAGCGCAGACAGACCGAGTTGAACCGATAGGCCGCGCGGTAGTCGGCCAGGATCTGCTCGATCATGAATTTGGAGCGGCCGTAGGGATTGACGGTCGGACCTGCGGCACTCTCGGGAATTGGATCGCGTCCGGCGTTGCCGTAGACCGCGCCGGTGCTGGAAAACACCAGGCGGTCGCAACCCGCCTCACGCATGCCGCGCAGCAGGCCGAGCGTGCCGGCAACGTTATTGGTGAAGTATTTCTGCGGATCCGCCACGGACTCGCCGACCGCACTGAACGCGGCGAAATGCATCACGGCGAGCGCGTTGTGGTCGCGGATGGTGGCGGCGATCTTGTCATGGTCGGCGACGTCGCCGATCACGAGCGGTCCCCATCGCACGAAATCGCGGTGACCGGTGGACAAATTGTCGTAGACCACCGGCAGAAATCCGGCCTCGGCAACCGCCTTGGCGCAATGGGATCCGATATATCCCGCGCCACCCGTGATCAGGATTGAACCCCTGCTCGCCATTGAAAGTGTTGTCCCTGCGCGAACCAATCCCGCGCCTCAACCGGCGCAGTGATCGCATCGGTACGACATTCCGTCCGAGGCGGCAAAATGACGATGGGAATAGCGTTAAGACTGAACGGATTTGCAGCCGAAGCGACGGTCAGCGCGACCCCAGCGGCACGTTGGTCCGTTGACCGACCGGCGGCCCGTGCCGCGACGCTCTGCCATAGGGGTAAGCCGGTGTTGCCGGCGGGACCGGCTGGGTCGCCTGCGGCCGCGATGTCGGAACACCACCGCCCGGTCCATCGATCGAATAGCGTGTTGTGCCCTGCGTGGTCTGCCCGGTGCCCTGTGCAAGCACCGGTGTGGCTAGGGCGACGACCAGCGTCGCTGTTGTGACAAGGCCGGCTAGCTTCATGTCGATGCCTCGATGGGTTGAACCGGGGTCAACCGTCGATGCCTCCAATCGTTCCGGCAATGTCGCCGCGGCGCGCTGGCGATCGTCGCTGCTACGAAAAATGGCGCGGCGAAATGTCTCGCCGCGCCATTTTCGATCGATGGGGCTCGTTCAGGAATTCAGGCGCCGGCCTGCGCGACGCCAGCCCAGTGGTCGGGGTTCGCCGGGGTCTGCATCCTGACCCAACGATAACGCGCCTGCGACCAGCTGCGGATCTGCGCATTCAAATTGTCGAGCACCATGTCTCCACCCTTGGCGCGGACCACCAGCACGAGATGATGCTCGCCGGAGGAGGTCACAACCTCGCTCAGCAGAAGGTCGCGCATCGGCCAGCCGCGCGCCAGCAGCTCGTGGCGCTTGCTGACCGCGTAGTCGTTGCAATCGCCGCGCGCCGGATTGATCAACCATTCCTCGCCGGCAAGGCCGCGTTCGTTGCGCTGTGGCACGATGCTGCGATTGACCGATGCGTTGACCTCGATCAGGTCGGCGATGCGTTGCTTGGTCAGGCGTGTGGCGCCGCCGCGGAACACCATCCGGGCGCGGGCTTTCGGCTTGCACTCGTCGGCATAGCGCATACAGAACATGGTGTAGGCCATCGGGGCCAGCGTCGGCTCGCTGAAGCGGATCTTCTCGATCACGCCGCGCAGCGGCAGCGGGAAGCCGACCATTCCAGCCTGGGTGTTCTGTGCGCTTGTCCCGAGCGCAAGGACGGCCAGAACCAGGGCCATCACTCTCTTGACGTTGTACATTCATCACTCCCCACAGTGACGGGAAGCATGTACGGGAAATGTCTTGAGCTTGGGCTCAAGCGCGCGGCGGCATTTGTTTCAAATGCGAGGGTGTGCGCGAGCAATACGTTAACCAAGCCTGCGGGGCGCCGCCGTCAGGTCAAGGGCCGGTTGCGGCCCGAACTCTTTCGTTCCCATGCCGGCATGGTTGGCCTGTCGTGAAGCCGCCGGCGCGCTCTGTTAAATCGCCACCCGCTGCCTGGGCGCGATCCCGCACCAGCTCATCACGAGATCGGCGAGCATCTTGATCTCGAGATCCGCGGGCGTCCCGCCGGCGAAATCGGCGACCGATTGCCCCAAGGCGACGGCGCGCACATAGGCCGAGCGGCTGCCGATCATCGGCCCGATCTCCTCGTCGAGCGTATCGAGCTCCTCGATCAGCTGCTGGCCTTCGAGCGTGCGCTGGTCGACGCGATTCGGCACGATCATGGCACGGAGCGCCGTTCGCCGCGTGGCGCGCACTTCCCGCACGATGTCGAGCGTCCGCGCGGTGGCCTCGATGTCAAGGCCGGACGGCGTGCACGGCATCAGCACGATATTGGCGACCGCGAGCACCGCGCCCAGCACCCGATCGTTCGGCGCGGAGTCCACCACGATGATCTGATGCGGAATCTGGCGCATCAGCTTGGCCCATTCGGCGACCGGCCGGGTTTCCGGATCAAGCTGGTAGACGGGGAACGACAGATTGCCGGGCTCGGCCCAGTGACACGCGGACGCCTGCGAGTCGGCGTCGACCAGTCCGACCACGCCCGTGCGCCGATCCAGTTCTGCGGCGAGCAAGACCGCAAGGGTCGTCTTTCCGACTCCGCCCTTGCGCTGGGCAACCGAGATGACAAGCGGCATCGCAAACTCCTGGCGTTATCCCCCGTACGTGCGCGGGAGGACACCTTCATCAACGAGCGTCAGCATCCGGGGCAGACAGACCCGCCTTGCGTCGTAATTGTCCCGCACGAAGCTGCGCGCCTTCATCCGCATCTTCTTGAAGGCCTTGGGCCGTGACAGCACCGAGACTATCTGATCCGACAGCGCATCAATATCAAAAAACGGCACCAGCAGGCCGTTGCCGTCCGAGATGATATCGCGAAGCGGGGCGGTGTCGGACGCCACCACCGCACATCCCGCGCTCATGGCCTCCAGCAGCGACCAGGACAGCACGAAGGGATAGGTCAGATAGACGTGCACCGAGGAAATCTGCAGCAGCTCGAGATACGGTTCCCGAGGAATCCGGCCGAGGAAATGCACCCGGCGCAGGTCGATGTCCGGCTTGATCTCGTCGAGGAACATCGACTTCCAGCTCGAACCCTTGGGTGGGTTCGCCCCGTAGGATGTCCCGCTGCCGCCGACGATCACAACCTGCGCATTCGGCCGCGCGGCGAGGATCCTCGGCAGGGACCGCATGAAGATATGGAATCCGCGCACCGGCTCGAGGTTGCGCGAGACGTAGGTGATCACTTCGTCGTCCGCCGACAGCGTCGCGCCGTTCGGAAGCTGAAACCGCGCGACGGGATTGGGCTTCACCTCGTCGGTGTCGACGCCCTCGTGGATCACCTCGATCTTGCTCTGAAACTCGGCGGGAAAGGTCGACCTCTGCCATGGCGTCGGCGAGACGCCCGTATCGCATTCCGTGAGCGCCAGCAGCGTGGTCGCATTCTTCAGATGGAGTGCGACGTTGCCATCAAGGCCCGTCATGGGAAACTCGGGATCGAAGCCGACGTCCCTGCCCTCGGCACCGTAGTAGAATTCGCAATAGAGGATGATCCGCGCGCGCGGAAACATCGTGCGCAGCGGCAGCGTCTCGCCCCAACCGGGATGCGCGAAGATCAGGTCGGGCACGAAGCCTTGCCCCGACAGCGACGACAGCGCGTACAGAACCTCTTCGGCACGCCGCGATTCGACATCGAAGCGCCGGGCAAACGGATGGACGACCGCGGAATCCGTCTTGGTCGTCGAATATTTGAGCAGCCGGATATCCGGCGTCGTGCTCGCGGTCGATGAACCGACGGCAACGACCCTGTTGCCGGGCTGCTCTGCGAGCGCGCGCGCAATGTGGCGGTACTGGGCCGGAAAGTTATTGTGGACGAACAGGACGTTCATTGGCGGGCGAGCGCGCCCCCCGGCCGCGCGGTCTTCGATTGGGGTCAGGGTCTGCATCATCACCGGCGGTATGTCATCGATTGGCGAGTAAAACTATCTTACCGGATTAACATTAAGCCCCCTTCTATCACACAGATTTTTGGGGCACACTGCAGGAGACTTACCAATCCATTCCGTTAGGCTCGCAGGCGACAATGAACGAACAGATTCAGCAGAAAACCATTGATCTGGCACGGGGTCTCTTCCTGGTTCGATACAATGGCGCAGATGATAAGGTGTCACCTCCGGTGGTGCGCGTATACGCGGATCGCGCCAGTCTTAACAATTGTAATATCATTACCGGACCGGACGTGGTCAATGGAACCCTGTTCGCGCCCGAGACCGCGCTGGTCGTGTCGGTCGCCCGACCGAGCCGCCTGATCGTCGAGGTCACGGCAGGGCGCGTCGGCGGGTCGACCGCCGCCAATATCAAGATCGAGCCGCTGACCCAGGGACAGGCGGCTGAGCATCAGCCGGCCAGCCAGCCATTCGACATGTTCGAGCCGGAGGCCGGCCCCGGCGAGTTGAGCGATCTCAAGCTGCTCGCGCATGTCGCGGGCCTGGGCGACGTGACCGTCGGCTCGAATGTCTGGATTGCCGGACCGTCCGCGCCGGCCCGGATCGAGGGAATTTCCCTCGAATGGCCCAACAAGCCGCGGGATCTCCAGCTGCAATATGCCGTCAAGTTCGCTAGGCCGCAGCGCGGCGACAACCAGTTCGTTCCTCTCGGAACTTTTGCCGGAACCCGGGGACGCGCATTGGCCATCACGGGGTTCTCGCTGGAGGCCTCGGGTCCCGGCGCGGATCGCTTCTCCATCGCGGCTGAAACCATCTTCCTGGGGGCTCCGACCCTGCGGGTCACCGGGAACCGGATTGTGGTGTCGGGTCCCTCAGGACGGGAACCGCTGGTGGGCCTCAAGCTCAACCTCGAGGAGCGCCGGGTGCAGGCAGCCCCGCTCGCGCCCCAGCAGCCACGGCGCGTCGAACCCGCCGCTCCGATGCCGCACCAGGACGGACCCCGCCTCGAGGGACGGGTGCGCGTGTTCCGGAGCCGGCAGGGCGCCGTCAAGACGGCAGGCTGACCATGCGGGCAGATAAGGGCGCCACTTGACCGCCGACGCGCGCAGGATCGCCTTTACGTCCAAAACGCTCCACCACGTCGATCTCGAGCGGGCCGCTGTCGGGGCGCTCGAGGCGCGTGATTTCCGCCTGGCGTTCGCGCTCGCCGACCGCCGCTGCCGGATCCTGCCGCATCCGGGCGCTCGCGCCCATCTGCTGCGCGCGGAAGCGCTGTTTCATCTCGATCTCAGGGATGCGGCCATCGCCAGCGTGGCGAGGGCGCTCGAGCTCGAGCCGGACGATCTGGTCGCTGCCCGGCGAATGATGGCTTGGGGCGACGACCTTCAGCAGATCGAGGCGGCGCGAAGCGTCACGCGGCGTGATGACGATCCGGATTCGGTCAGGAGCGCCCTCCTTCTGCTCGAACAGAGCGGCCAGGACAGCTGCGCCCGCATCGACTTTCTCGATGAAGAGGTGAAGGGATGGGTGACGTGGCGCGGGCCGGACGACCCGCACCTTTCGCTGGCGCAGGCGGATCAATCCAGCACGATCCAGCTTCCCGCCGATCCACGCCACAGATTCGCGCGTGACGGGCGACAGGCTGCGAGCTTCCGTCTGATCCGGCCCGCATCCGCGACCTCGCAGCGCCTGCAGATCACGCAGGCGGACCGGGTGATCGCAAGTGTTCAACTCCCGGCCAACCGCGTTCCGGATCATCGGACCGCACCACGCCGGCCGGCTCGCCTTCGAAACGGCGAACCCCCTCCGCTCACCATCATCATCCCGGTATACCGGGATCTGGCCGCAACGCGAGCCTGCATCGACAGCGCGTTGAATGCGCTCGCCTGCACGCCGGGCTCGACCATCGTCGTCGTGGATGATGCGTCGCCCGAGCCCGACATCAAGCACCTGCTCAATGAGCTCGCCGCCGAATTCCGCATCAGGCTCCTGACCAACGAGCACAATCTTGGCTTTGTCGGCGCGGTCAACCGGGCGCTCGGCGAGACCGGCGCCGGCGACGTCGTGCTGCTGAACTCGGACACGATCGTGCCGAAATACGCGCTGCAACGCCTGCGCAGCGCCGTGCAAGCGACGCCGCGGGTAGGCACGGCGACCCCGCTGTCGAACAACGGCGAATACACCAGCTTTCCAGTCCCGAACCGGTCAAATCCCCTGCCCGCGGCCGGCGAAATCGAATTGCTGGATGAACTTGCAGGCAGGGCAAATTCCGGGATTGCCATCGACATCCCCAACGGCATCGGGTTCTGCCTCTACATTACCCGCGAATGCCTCGACGCCGTGCGCGAGCTCTCCGACGACTTCTATCGCGGCTATCTCGAAGACGTCGACTTCTGCCTGCGCGCGGCGGAGGCGGGCTTCCGCAACGTCTGCATTCCTTCGGTTTTCGTCGGACACGAGGGTTCGCGCTCGTTTCTGGGCGAGAAGCGTTCGCTCGTGATGCGAAATCTTCGCGTTCTCGAACACCGTTACCGGCGCTATGCGACGGACTGCGCCGCATTCCTGCTTGCCGATCCGCTCCGCGATTGCCGGGCCGCGCTTGAGCTCAAGCTGCTCACGAACCAGCAGGTCGCCATCGGCCCATCCGTCATCCTGTGCGGCTCGTTCGCCGGCCGCGCAATTGCCATCAGGCGCTGCCGGCAGTTGGCGGCAGAGGATCAGCACGGTGTGGTCGTGCAGATCCGCTCCAAGGGACAACGCCAGCTGGCTGCGATGTTCGATCCGGATGGCGGAGCGCCGCAGTCGATCGTACTCGACGTTGCGACGCCTGAGGGCCGCGAAGCTCTTCTGAAGTCTCTCGCCGATCTCGGAATCCGATCGCTCGAGATCGCAGAGCCGAACCGCATTCCCGGCGCATGTCTGGCGCAGCTCACGCAACACTTTGCCTACGACCTCCTGATCACCGACACCGCGCTTGCAACGCGCGCGGCGGTTGGATCAGGCGTTCATCCGGACTGGGCAAGCCTGGTCGCCGGGGCGCGGCGCGTGACTGCGATCGATGACCACGGCGCGGCCTTTTCGGAAGGGGTTCTCGGCCTGCAAGCCGTGAGGCTGAGCGACCCGCCCGCGCCGCCGGCGCTGTATCCCGCCGCGAGCGGCCCCGCGCGTCTCGGCCTGCTGGTCCTGCACGCCAACGCCGCGGAATTTCGCTTCATACGAGCGTTGAGCGATCAACTGGCCGACGCCGACCAAGACGTCGAGATCATCGTGCTGGGAAGTACCCTCGACGATCTCAAGCTGATGCAGCGCACCAATGTCATCGTCACCGGCGATATTGTCGTCGACGACGTCGCCACGCTCATCGAAGGTCACGGCATCACGAAATTGGTTCTCGACATCGGCAAACCGGCGTTTGGCCATCCGTTGGTGGACGCGCTGCTGGCAACCGGCCTGCCGATCGCCGTGACGGAATGGAGTCCAACTCGTCCGGGACGTGGCCGAAGCACGGACCTGCAGCTGCAGCCAGGCTTTGATGCCGATGCAACGATTGCTGCCGTACGCGACTGGGCGGTCGATGACGTCCTGCTACAACCCGATCGGAGGAGCGGTCGACACCGGCGGCAGGTTGGCACGCGGCTTCCATGATCGCGGCGGCCATGCAAGCGAGGAGAACGGCGTCGAATCCAGCCCCAGCAGTGGGCTGTAATAGGGATCGTCGAGCAGCACCTCGCCCCATTTCGCGCGCAGGATCGACAGCTCGCGCCTGAAGCGTGCCCTGCGATCCGGCGCGGAATCGCGACCGCGGCTTGCCGATTCCAGATGAACGAGTTTCGCGTCCGGCGCGAACACGATCCGCTTTCCGAGCTGGCGCAGCTTCAGGCACAAATCGATATCGTTGAAGCTGATCGGAAAGCGGATCTCGTCCATGCCGCCGACGGCCACGAAATCGCGCTTGCGCATCAGGAGGCACGCCCCCGTCACCGCCGAACATTCGTGCGCCACCTGAAGCAAATCGCCATAGCCGGGATCACCATCCATCCGGTCGTTGAAGGCGTGCGCGGCCGAGAAATTGGCTCCCAGCACCACTCCGCCGTGCTGCACGACGCTGCTCGGCCAGAGCAGCTTTGCACCGACGGCTCCGACGTCGGGAGCCGCGAGCCGCCACAGCATCTCCGCCAACCAACTGTCGTCGAGCGCCTCGACGTCATTGTTGAGAAAGCAGATGTTCTCCGTGTCGACGCAAGCGACGGCGGCGTTGTTGATGAATGCGAAGTTGAAGGACCCCTCGACCGAGATGACGTCGATTTCCTGCGCCGACAGGCTGTCCAGATAGTCCAGCGTTTCCGGCTCGGTCGAGCTGTTGTCGACGACAAGGATCCGGGCGTTCGTCTCATTTGCCGCCGGCATGACCGTCTCGATGCATCGCTTGAGCAGCTCGGCGCGATTTCTGGTCGGGATGATGATGGTGGTGCGCTCGCTCCAATCGACGGCGCGCTTGACCTGAACAGCCGGAAGAAGACCCGCTTTCCGAGGCTCGACATTGGCCTCGATGCCGGCTCTGGCAAAATACGCCTTGCTCGCGGCGACCAGTTCGGAGGTTGCGGCCGATGCATCAATCCGCGGCAATGCCGCAATCGATCCCGGAAGATGATAGGTTCGATCCGGCTCCGCGCAGCAAAGGAAGATGTCGTAGAGCGACGTCGCCGATCGCAGCGCTTCCACGGCAGGCTCCCGACGCACCGCAAAACAATACGCCCCATAGCCCTGCTCGAGCGCGCGTTCGAGATCGAATGCGGAGAACGCCAGCGGCCAGACAGCGCCGGCGCCTGCAGCGACCTCGACATCGCCATAGACCATATCGCAGCCAGGTTCGGACGCGAATAGATCGGCGAAGCGCTGCAAGGCGTCTTCCGCGAGGATCGTTCCGCTCAGACAAAACACAAAGAACGCACTGCCAGCGGCATCGCCGTCGACAAACTCGCGCGCTGCCATCGGATCGAATTGACTGAACGCTCGCGCCGGCAGGGACACCGCCGACCAAGCGGAGTGCCGTTGGGCTTCGAGGCTTTCGATGCTCTCGTCCACCCTGACATCGCCGATCAGGACGACTGCCGCCTCGGATACAACATCAGACTGTTCAGATTGTGTCGTCGGCGAGAAGCGCTCTTTCCAGCCGCGATAGGCGTGAAACGGCATCGAGGCCGGCAACACTCGGTCGAACAGCTCTCCACGAAGCCGCTCGCTATCCCAGCGCCCGAGATCCGCGAGCGTTTGCTCCAATCCGCGATCGAAAGCGACGAAGGAAATCGGCTCCGAGATCAGGCTCCGTCCCGAAATCGTCCGCGCGGATAGTCCGCGCATGCGACCGTCCGCAAAATGCTCGGGCAGATGAAAATCGATCCGGCGGCCTACGCCGAACTCGCCGCCCCGCGCAACGTTGGTCCACCCGGTCGGCTTCACGGTCATCACCGGGCGTTGCGCGATCAGGATTTCGATGTCCTCGTCGATGTCCTGAGCAAGCCAGCCTTCGAAGCGCAGACCTCCGACCCACTCGATATCGCCGATCCGGTGCCATCGCGCTTCCGGCGCAGCGACATCGCAGCGAATCGGAGCACCGACGGGAGTGCCGATATTTGCCAGCCTTGCCTCAATGATCCCGGCGTTCGCGCTGACCTGATCCTGCACGTTGAACGTAAAGCCAAATCGAGCGTCGCCGATCCCGACGTCGGCAAGCTCTGTTACGAACTCGTCACACAATGATGACATGTATGGCTCGCCGTCGACGAGCAGGTCGACAGTGTAACGCCGGCCGAGATCGGCGCGATCATAGACAAACCCGGAAAACGTCGTGCGATCGGATCTGGAGAACCGCGTTTGCAACGACGCGTATTCAGCTCCTGGGGGCTTCTGCTTGCTAATCGTCTTCATGCTCATGTCCACCCTCAAACGGCAGCTCGAATGTCGGTCGATTTCAAGTTGAGAATGTGTCCATGATGCGCCCGAGGTGACTAGCGGGCGCTCAGCTGCACTGGGGCGATCACCGTTTGCACAAAAAGCCGCCGACCTCCAACACAAACTATGCGTTATAAAACTTGGCGTTGTCGGCGCCAATTGTGCTAGTGCTAACTCCTCCTCTCCACACTGATCGACGAGCGGATTCATGAAGATTGCAATGGTTGGAACGGGATATGTAGGTCTCGTGTCCGGAGCGTGTTTTGCCGATTTCGGCCATCAGGTCGTTTGCGTCGACAAGGACGCCGGCAAGATCGAAGCCCTGAAGCGCGGCAAGATCCCGATCTACGAAACTGACCTCGATAAGCTCGTCGACACCAACGCCGCGGCTGGACGGCTGACCTTCACGACGGAGCTCGCGGGCGCCGTCGCGGACGCCGATGCCGTGTTCATCGCTGTCGGAACGCCCTCGCGGCGCGGCGACGGCCATGCGGACCTGAGCTACGTCTATGCTGCTGCCAAGGAGATCGGCGCGGCGCTCAAGAAGTTCACCGTGGTGGTGACCAAGTCGACCGTGCCCGTGGGCACCGGCGACGAGGTTGAACGCCTGATCCGCGAAACCAATCCCGACGCCGATTTCGCCGTTGCGTCGAACCCCGAATTCCTCCGCGAAGGCGCCGCAATCCAGGATTTCCGCCATCCCGACCGCATCGTCGTCGGCACCGAGGACGACCGGGCCAAGAGGGTGATGGGCGAAGTCTATCGTCCGCTCTATCTGAACCAGGCGCCGATCCTCTATACCGCGCGACGCACGGCGGAATTGATCAAATACGCCGCGAATGCCTTCCTTGCCACCAAGATCACCTTCATCAACGAGATCGCCGATCTCTCCGAGAGGGTCGGGGCGAACGTGCAGGAGGTCGCGCGCGGCATCGGGCTCGACAACCGGATTGGAACCAAGTTCCTGCATGCCGGCGCCGGCTATGGCGGTTCCTGCTTCCCGAAGGACACCCGTGCGCTGTTCAAGACCGCGCTCGACCACGACGTCCAGCTGAAAATCGTCGAGGCCACGCTGACCGCGAACGACAACCGCAAGCGCGCGATGGCGCGCAAGGTCGCCAACGTGCTCGGCGGCGAGCTGCGCGGCAAGACCATCGGCGTGCTCGGCCTGACCTTCAAGCCCGACACGGACGACATGCGCGAGGCGCCCTCGATCCCGCTGATCAACGGCCTGATCGACTTCGGCGCCAAGGTTCGTGCCTACGATCCCATTGGCATGGAGCAGGCGCGCAAGGAATTGCCTGAGATCGAGTACTGCAAGGATGCCTATGAATGCGCGCGCCAGGCCGATGCGCTGGTGATCGTGACCGAGTGGCGCCAGTTCCGCGCGCTCGATCTCAAGCGCATCAAGCAGGAGATGAAGCATCCGGTCGTCGTCGACCTGCGCAACATCTACCGTCCGGACGAGATGGCCGCGCACGGCTTCACCTACGACAGCATCGGTCGGCCGCGCTGAGCGCTCGCGCCTGGCAACGATAGCCGCCGGCCCGTTCAATCCTGGAGCCTTGGTTCTGATCAAATCAGAACCAAGGCTCTTTTCTTGTCTGACGCGTTTTCTTCACGCGCACCGGCATCCGCTTCCGAAGCGGCCCTAAGCGTGGGCGGGCGCGCCGAGCTGGACAAACGCATCCAGTTCGCGCGCCAGCGCTTCCTGCCAGGTCGGCATCGCCACGCCGAACTGCGCCTTCAGCCGCGACAGATCCAGCCGCGAATTGCCCGGACGCATCGCCTTGGTCGGGAATTCGGCCGCTGCGATCGGAGCGATGTTCTCGACCGCCAGCGTGACCCCGCGGGACCTCAGCCCGCCGACAATGGCGGTTGCGAAGCCATGCCAGCTGGTTTCGCCGGCGCAGACGAGATTGACGACACCGCCCCGGCGCGCGAGCTGATCGTGCAACGTGGTGAGGTTCGGCAGGACGATGCCGGCGACCGCACCGGCGATCGCTGATGCCGTGGTCGGCGCACCGATCTGATCGGCCACGATCCGCAGCTCCTTACGCTCACCGGCGAGCCGCGCAATGGTGCGCAGGAAATTCGTGCCCTTTGCGGCATAAACCCATGAGGTGCGCGCGATCAGATGCGCCCCGCCCGCCGCCTGGATCGCGACATCGCCGGCAAGCTTGCTGGCGCCGTAGACCGACAGCGGTTCGGTCGGGCTGTCCTCGCGCCACGGCCTGTCGCCCGAACCATTGAAGACGTAGTCCGTGGAGAAATGCACCAGCGGCACGCCGTTCGCTGCAGCCCATTTGGCGATCGCTTCAGGTCCCTTCGCGTTAACCAGGAACGCCAGCTCACGCTCGTCCTCGGCGCGATCCACGGCGGTATAGGCCGCCGGATTGATGATGAGATCGGGCTTCAGACTCTCAAGCTGGCTCGTAAGTCGGAGGCCAAGCGGTCTTAGGAAGACAACTATAACACTCAACTCCTTGGCTCACAGAACGACATGGCTACGATCCGACTTGCGTGTTCCCGTCAACAAGATCCGCATCAGATTTGTCCATAGGTCGGAAGGTTGCTGGCGTCGGCAAGGAGCGGCGCGGCCGCATCCTTGGCCGACAGCTGTGGCTTGTCGACGCCCCACTTGATCCCGATCGCGGGATCATTCCACCGGATCGAGAGCTCGTCCTTAGGGCTGTAGAAATCGTCGCACTTGTAGAAGAAGTCGGCGGTTTCCGAGAGCACCACGAAGCCGTGGGCGAAGCCGCGCGGCACCCATAATTGCCGGCGGTTCTCCTCGCTCAATTCGACCGCGACATGCTTGCCGAAATTCGGACTGCCGACGCGCACGTCGACGGCAACGTCCAGCACCTTGCCGCGCAGCACGGAGACGAGTTTGCCCTGGGTGACCGGGTTTTGCAGATGCAGCCCGCGTAGCACGCCATAGGCCGAGCGGGACATGTTGTCCTGCACGAACGGACGCGTGATGCCGTGCTCGACATAACGCGGAGACTGGTAGGTCTCGAGGAAGAAGCCGCGCTGGTCGCCGAACAGCTTCGGCTCGACGATCAGGACTTCAGGAAGCTCGGTCTTGATGACGTTCATCTAACATTTGTTCCAGTTTGACGCGCTTGAAATGTTAATTTCCTTCTCATAACAAACTTGTGCAGCGCACGCTATATGTTATGTTCTGATAGTCAAATTGTGAGGGACCATGAAAGGCATTATCCTTGCCGGTGGCACCGGCTCGCGCCTCTATCCGGTGACGACAGTCGTCTCCAAGCAACTGCTGCCCGTGTTCGACAAGCCGATGATCTACTATCCGCTGTCGACGCTGATGCTGGGCGGAATCCGCGATATCCTGATCATTTCCACGCCGCAGGACAAGCCGCTGTTCCAGCGCTTGCTTGGCGATGGCAGCGAGATGGGTGTCCGGTTCGCCTATGCCACGCAGGAGACCCCGCGGGGTCTTGCCGACGCCTTCATCGTCGGACGCGACTTCATCGGTGATGACTCCGTTGCCCTTGTGTTAGGGGATAACATTTTCTATGGCCACGGCCTGCCGAGCATGCTGTCGTCCGCCTCGATCCGCAAGAAAGGCGCCACCGTGTTCGGCTATGTCGTGAACGCGCCTGAACAGTACGGCGTGATCGAGCTGGACGGCACCGGCCGGGCGCTCTCGATCGAGGAGAAGCCGAAGCGGCCGAAATCCAACGTCGCGGTCACCGGCCTCTACTTCTACGACAATGATGTGGTCGACATAGCGGCCGGTATCAGGCCATCCCCGCGCGGCGAGATCGAGATCACCGACGTCAACAAGGCCTATCTCGAACGCGGCGACCTCTATGTCGAGGTGCTCGGCCGCGGCTTTGCCTGGCTCGACACCGGCACCCATTCCTCGCTGGTCGAGGCCAGCCATTTCGTCCAGATCCTGGAGCAGCGCCAGGGCCTGCGCATCGCCTGCCCCGAGGAGATCGCGCTGCGCCAGGGCTACATCTCGCTCGAGGCGTTCGCGAGGGTCGCACAGAAGACCGCCAAGAGCAGCTACGGCGAGTACCTGCTGTCGGTCTACCGCTCATTCCACGGCGAGCCGCGCGCGGCGGAGGTATTCAAACATGCGGTTTAAGGGATCGACGATCTTCGTCACCGGCGGCGCCGGCTTCATCGGCTCCGCCGTGGTCCGCCACCTGCTGCGCGACACCCACGCCCGCGTCGTCAACATCGACAAGCTGACCTATGCGGCAAACCTGGCCTCGCTGCCCCGTGCCGCCGAAAGCCTGAACTACACCTTCGAGAAGGCCTGCATCTGCGAGGCGCAGAACCTGCGCCGGCTGTTCGAGAAATATCAGCCCGATGCGGTGATGAACCTTGCCGCGGAAAGCCATGTCGACCGCTCGATCGACGGCCCCGGCGAATTCATCCAGACCAACATCGTCGGCACCTTCACGATCCTGCAGGAGACGCTGCGCCACTGGCGTTCGCTCTCGCCCGAGAAGCGCGACCGGTTTCGCTTCCTGCATATCTCGACCGACGAGGTGTTCGGTTCGCTCGGCGACGAAGGGCTGTTCACCGAGACCACGGCATATGCGCCGAACTCGCCCTATTCGGCCAGCAAGGCATCGTCCGATCACCTGGTGCGGGCCTGGCGCGAGACCTACGAGCTGCCGACCCTGGTGACCAACTGCTCCAACAATTACGGCCCCTATCACTTCCCCGAAAAGCTGATCCCGCACATGATCATCAAGGGGCTCGCCGGCGAGCCACTGCCGGTCTATGGCGACGGCAAGAACATCCGCGACTGGCTGTTCGTCGAGGATCACGCCAAGGCGCTGACGCTGGTGCTGGAGCGCGGCGAGGTCGGCGAGACCTACAATGTCGGCGGCCGCAACGAGCGCACCAACCTGCACGTGGTCGAGAGCATCTGCGACCTGCTCGACGAGGTCGTGCCGGCCGCGGCAGGCCCGCGCCGCCAGCTGATCAATTTCGTCGCCGACCGGCCCGGCCACGACCGCCGCTATGCCATCGACGCCACCAAGCTCGAAACCGAGCTCGGCTGGCGCGCCGAGGAGAATTTCGAGACCGGCATCGCCAAGACCGTGCGCTGGTATGTCGACGAGCAACCCTGGTGGCGCGCCATCCTGGAGGGCGGCTACAAGGTGGAGCGCGTCGGCCTGAACCAGTAGTCGCCGATCTTTCCAATCACCGGCGTGGATGGCCGCCAACAGGACGTCGAGAAGCGCGATGACGACTCAACCAGATATCATCGCTGCTTGACGAGCCGCGACCGCCTTCCGACGGTGGATTGGCAGCCACCCGCCAGACAACAACTCGAGAAACCACGGAATCCCGTCATGAACATCGCAATGGACGGTCAGGAACTGACACTGTTCAAAAGTTTCGTGGACCTCTCGACGCGGTATCTGGAATTTGGCTCGGGAGGAAGCACTTGGCTGGCCTGTCAAACCAAGAAGGAGTGGGTCATTTCCATTGATTCCTCCGCGGAATGGCTCGCCAACGTTGCCGACGCCACGGGCGACGCGAGCACCAAGCCTTTGCTGCTGCACGTCGATATCGGCAAGCTGCGCGAGTGGGGTTATCCCGTGGAAAAGGACAAGGAGCGCTCGTGGCCCGAGTATCACGAACGTGTCTGGGAGCGTCCGGAAAGCAAGACCGCCGACCTGTATTTCGTTGACGGCCGGTTTCGCGTGGCTTGCTTCGTACAGTGCGTGCTTCACGCCGCACCGGGAGCCTTCATCGCAATTCACGACTTCGAGAATCGTCCCCACTACCATTCGGTGCGGACGGTCGCTCGCGAAATCGCGCGCGCCAACAACATGTCGATCTTCCAAAGGCCGGCAGAGATTGATCTCGTCGCCGCACAGCAGTTGCTTGCGAAATACCGGCTGGAACCGCTGTAGCCGATCGCTGCGGCCAGAGTAGCCGATCGCGGCGATCAAGAATCACTTCAAGCACACGATCGGGCGCGCCGCCTGGCGCGCCCTCCTCCAGCGAGGACATCGCTGTTCCCTTGAATTCAGCCCTGAACCAGTTTCTTCAGCTCCGGAAGAAACCTCTGGATCGTGGCGTCTTCGACATCGTTGCGATCGCGCAACGTGAAGAATTCCATTGCGCGGATCTTTTCAGGATCTCCATCGCCGAGCGGCCTGCCCCGCTCACGCTTCTTCAGCAATTGCTGCCGCGACTTCGTGTAGTAGTGATTGATCACGAGCTTGTTCCGCTTCGGAGCAGTGCAGCGCCCGCCGATCGGGAAGACGGGCGCGCCGTCCTCGTGAACGTAGCAACCCAAGACAAGCGATTGATGGGGATGCAGATAGGACACGATGGTGTCAGGCCGCACGATTGACTTCATGATGAAATGATCCGGGAAATCGTCCGGAGCACGACGCGTGAAAGATTCGATGCACAGACCGGCCGGCCTCGCGTCGTGACCGTTCGACCCGAAGTTCAACCAATGCACCGCCACCGCCGGCGCCGGCCCGAGCTCGGTCAAGACGTCCTTGATGTTGCCGGCCTGCGTCGGAAACAGATACTCATCGGCATCGATGAAGGCGCACCATTCGGCACAATTGCGGTAGCTGTCGATCGCATGCGAGAACGCGCGCATCTGGCCGAATTCCCCTTCCACGAAATGATAGGTGATCATTTCCGGCCACGGGAAGGACTCGATCACGGCACGAGTATCATCAGTGCTGCCGTTGTCGTAGAGGTAGAAGTGATCAACGCCGACCAGTTTGTGGAAGTGTAGCCATTCCAGCAGATCGTCGCCTTCGTTCTTGATGGCGCACACCACCGCCAAGCCGTGCTTCTTCCGATCGACCCCGGCGTAGAGCTTCTTGGCCTCCATCACGCGCAGGAGGCCGGCAAACTCTCGCCGCAGATTTTCACTTTTCGGGGCCGCAATGAGCGCGGCAAGATAGACATCCTGCGCTTCATGGGCGGACCCCATATTGAGGGCCGCGATTGCCAGGCGATGCAACACCCGCGAGTCGGATGGCATCTGCTTGACGAGGTCGAGAAGGATTCCACGCGCTCCGGCGAAATCGCATGCCTGCACAAGCGCCGCCGCCTTTGCAAACTGGAATTCCTTGTAATCACCGAATTGCTGCTCCAACTGCTTGACCGATTGGATCAGCTCGTCGGGCTTCGGATTTGCGATCCGCCCGGAAAAGAAATCTCTAAGCCTTGTCTCGATCTCACTTGCTGGAAGCGTATCGAGATTCACGCCTGAGCTGAAACTAGACAATGCTGGAATTTCCATGTCCAACCTGAGCCGCTCCACGAGATCAACAAGCTATTAACATTGGTTCGCACCACGAATTCCCTATTAGCGCACATATCCTACAAGAATAAGGCTATAACACGCGGCGCTCACAATTAACTCTTGTAAGGTTATTTCGAGGAAAATCAATACAATAGAGCAAGGGGCTCGACGTCATTTGCACGAAAACCGCGTCACGGGACCGGAACGATCGGAGATCGCCGATGGACGACGGGAATGAAGCAGTCCGCTAGTCGTTCGGGCTTACAAGAACGATGCTTTTGACATCGTTATCCGCAAGCCTCCCGCCCGGCGCGTTCAGCTTTTTGAGTTCCAGCACCCTGCTGCGGCTGCGGCACGCTCCAGACCTCTCGTCGGCGCAATTCGATCGGACGCCAGGCTCCCAGCCGACGAAGCGATGAAGCAATCGCTCGGTCTCCATCCCAATCAAGGCCCCGTTCCGATTGTGTCGGAACGGACAAGGCTGGCCTTGCATTGCTCGATCAGCGCCAGCGAACCGGCCGGGTCCGATCGTTCGACTCCACCGTCCGGTGTTCTACATGATAGGGCGCGTAGATCTGCTTCACCCAATAGTTGAAGTTCGGGTGCAGCTTCACGAAGTCATAGAACGAATCGCCGAAATTCGACGGACTGAGGCAGGTCTTGTTCTGAGGCCGTGACGCGATTGCATTCAGGCAATACGACATCATGCAAGCCTTTGTCTCGCTCTCTGCCACCTTGCTCAGACTTCGGAAACTGTTGGTTGAATGAAGTCGGTACAGATAGCGGTCGGTCTCGAGATAGGTCGGCTCGACCTTGGTTACCGCGCGCAACGCAAAGTCCCAGTCATGGCAGTATTTGAGATCGGCAAGCCAACCCACCTGCCGCAGCAGTTCACGGCTGAAGACAAAGTTTCCGGTCGATGCCGCGATCTGAGAATCCAGAAATGTCCACGACAACGGCGCACCTGCGATCTGGGCCCGATCGATCGCATAGCGCAGGCGCGTTGGAAACTGGAAGTTGCTGATCGACTTTCCATGTTCGTCGATTGGCTCAACCGCCGAGAAGCCGAAGAACAGCCGATCATTTGCATGCTTATCCGCGAACAGCCGAACCCGATCCTTGGAAAAGGCATCGTCCGAATTCAAAAGGAAAATCATGTCGCCGTTCGTCAGCGATAATGCCCTGTTCCAGGTGTAGTGGGCGCCAAGATTTTGAGGGTTCTTGAGCAGCTTGCAGGAAACAAAGCGCTTTCCGAACGACCTCTTCTTGAGGACCCTCTGCGCGACTTCAAAACTCTTGTCCGGCGAATTGTCGTCTACGATGACGAGCTCGATGTCGGCAAACGTCTGTTGATAGACGGTCTCAAGGCATTCCTCAAGATACTGCTCATGCTTGTAGCACGCGATGACAACACTTGCGAGCATTGGTGGCGACCTCAACGTCTCACGATGATCGAGTGGCGAGACCGCACCAGTGCACTAGTCCCGTCGCCGACCTCCAGAACCGCGAGTTGATATTCACCATCCGGCAAATCTCGAATCGAGAAGGACAGCTGGAAACCGAAATAGCAGTCCTTGCTCTCGGCCTTCATATACTCCTTCACGTCCACGCGCTCGTGCCAATCTACGATCAGGCAATAGCCGCCGTTTGCTGCGCCATCCGGAGTAAGCCCCGACAGGACCAGGAATCCCGTTCTCTGTCGGCTGGCCTCAAAGGCCTTGCCCGCGCAAATCCATCCCCGCACCAATATCTCATAGCGCGGATCGACAATCACCCGTTCGCCGGTTTGAGAATTGATGTTCTCGATCACCAGCAACGAACCTGCCGGATTACCGGACGCGCCTTCTGCCTCCACTGGCGTGCCGCTTCTTACGCGCTGCACCCCCGAATGGGTGAGGCCCGACCGGTGCAGGCTTGCGAGCACTTCGACATGCGTCGAGGCTTCTTTTACCGCCCACTCAAGCTCCTGCCTGCTCAGGCAATCCAGCAAATCCGGGCTATTTCGAATCTGGGCCGAAATGGGCTCAGCCGAAGCGACCCTTCGCACGACCTCGAGAAACGCCCGTCCATGGCGCGAATCCGGCTCGAGATGCGCACCTTCCGCCCACTCGTTCCAGGAATTGATAAACACCAATGATTCGGAAAAGCTGTTGCCCTTGGCACGCAGGGTTGCATCGCGAAGCCAAACCTCAAACGCTTCCGGACTGGACCTGGTAAAGACGTGACCGCGCGGCCCCTTGCGAGGCGTATTGTCCCAACGCGGCATCACCGCAGGAAAGAACGGGAAGTCGTAGATCTTGCCGATCGACGATCGCATGGCGTCGACATAGTCGTACACCTTTCCAGCGAAGGTCGGCGGTGCATCGACTTCGGTCGGCGGCACCTCCCTTGTCGAGACCGTGTGCGGAGGAAACTCGATTGCCGCGTCGCAATTGACGTCGCGCGGATCGAACTCTCCGAACGTCATCGCATTGCAAATGAGAAGCTCGCCGATTCCGAGTTCTCTGGCTCGCTCGCGCCAAATCTCGAACAAGCGCTGCTTGTCCGGCAACAATGACGGCCTGTAGATGACGATGACCTTTCGACCGTCGACAGTTATGTAGCGCTCATCGAGCAGCAGGTCGGCCATGTCGTCGATAAAGCGGACATCGTCGTCCAGGGAGTGGTTTTGTCCCAACAGAAGCTCAGCGTCCGAGCCGTCCCACCGACGAGACCAATTCTCGTTTGCCCAGCAAATGCAGAAAGGCAGGTTCGGCTCGCCGTCCTCGAGCAGCAGCTGAAGCGGCTTTTCCAATAACCTTCGGCCCTGGAACCAATAGACGTAGTAGCAAAATCCATCGATGCCGTACTGGCGCGCAAGCTCGCCCTGCTGACGACGCGTTTCCGGCAGCCGGACGTCATAGAATCCAAGATCGGCCGGCAACCATGGGGACTCGTGTGCCGGAAACTGGGCACGCATGCGCGCGACGTTGGTCCACTCGGTAAACCCTGGCCCCCACCACCTGTCATTTTCATCAAATGAATGGAATTGCGGGAGGTAGAAGCAAATGTAGCGCACCTCCTTGGGAGGCGCGTCCGCCAGTCCAGCAACGATCCTGTTGTTGCTCGGAAACAACAGGTCGTCGTAGTCCGCGGTCGAGAACCCCAGCGCGACGATCAATTCGCCTGGCGTATAGTTCTCGAACAGGGGTATTTCGTAGTACTCGCCATCATTCAGGCTGATACGCAAATAGATCTGCGCACGCTTAGGCTCCACAAGCGCGTTTCTCAGGGCGCGCGCCAAGCGACGGCGCACTCCCGGCGCGGATAGATCGATACGAAATCCGGGACGTCCGATCACGCTCCGCGGACCTACGCGGGCCGGCATAGATCGGCCTGTCCGTCCCTCCTCGACACAGTGGGAACCGACAAAAAGCGCGATCGAAACGGTTGAAGCGGGCGACTGGGCATCGACAATCCAACCCGAAATCCCACGCCCCGAATACTCCAGTATCGCGCCGCGCAGACGCGATCCTGACTGGAGATCGCCTACGTCGGGATCCAGGAACAGGCTCTGCGGATGGTCGTCCTGCTGAACCGGACTGGCAACGGGCAACATATCCTTTGTATCCCTAACGCTCCGTTCGACCATCTTGTTCATTGCCACTCAATCTCCTGCCAACGCTCAGCGCCGGGTCCAGTTTCTCTTTCCCGGTCGCGCGGAAGTTCGATCCCGAGATCACGCTGCCTGACATGCCCGGATCGTGACCTCTTGATCCTTATCGATCATCTCCACACAACCAGAGGTACAATGAACATTTCTTCCGCGAACGCAACATTAGCGCAATCTCTCTGTCGTCGATGTGAAAACCATTGTTAGTTCTGCCTAGATTGTCACGCGGACTTGCCCGCTTCCGTGCCTTCGCGCTCAAAAACAAAGCTGTCCATCATCTCTGCCGTTGCCTGCGCGCGACGCGATGCCGCCTCCAACAATCTCAGCCAACGCTCTCGCCCATTGCCTGCAGACGACGTCGCGCGCCTTCGTTGTTCTGCTGCGCCGCTTGTCGATACCAGTACAGCGCCTGATCGCGATCCTGTGCGACGCCGTTGCCGGCGCGCAGCGCATCGCCAATTGCGAGTTGGGCTTCGATCATGCCCTGCTTCGCAGCGGCCTCGAACCATTCGGCCGCCTTCGCCGGATCGGCATCGCGGCCCTGTCCCCGGCCCAGCATCACGGCAAGGTTGTATTGCGCCGTCGTATGCCCCTGGCGCGCCGCCGCCTCGTACCACGTGACGCCGTTGGCGAGGTCCTGCTCGACGCCTTGTCCGGTGCAATACATCACCGCAAGCTTGAACTGCGCCGCAGCGTTGCCGCCGTCCGCGGCCTTGACGATCCAGCCGGCGGCGGCCTGCGGATCCTTGAGGCCGCTCTTGGGATCGGAATACAGTAGCGCCAATGTGTGCTGGGCTTCGACGTGACCGGCGCTTGCCGCACGTTTGAACCATTGGGCTGCGGCCGGAAGGTCGACGGCGCCGCCGGATCTTCCCATGTGAAGCCCGCCCAGCTGAAATGCCGCGGCCGGATGGCCGGCCTCGGCAGCGTCGGTCAGCAGCGCACGTGCCTGCGCAAGGCGCTCCGCGGACGGTTCATCCTGGATAAGAAACATCGCATAGGCCGTCTTCGCATCGGCATCGCCGCCGTCGGCCGCCTTGCTGAGCCACTCCGCCGCGCGCACTTGATCGCGCGGCACGCCGTTGCCCGCCGAGTAGAGCCGGCCGAGCTGTACGCCTGCGGCGCTAATGCCTCCCTCGGACGCGCGCTCGAACCACTTGATCGCAGTGGCGACGTCGCGCGCCACGCCCCTGCCATTGAGATAGAACACCGCAATGTTGTGGGCCGCCGTGGCATGGCCGCCCTCCGCCGCACGCTCGAACCATTTCGCAGCCTGGCGGATGCTGGGCGGAACGCCGGTGCCGGTGGCATAGAAGCGTCCGGTCAGGAACTGCGCCTGCGTATCGCCGCGCTCGGCCGCCTTCTCGTACCAATATGCCGCCTCGCGCAGATCCGGCTCGGCGGCAGTTCCGAGCGCATAGAACTCAGCCAGCGCCTGGATCGCCGGCAGGTAGTCCTTCCGCGCCGCCTTGCGCAATGCGGTCTCGGCCCTGTCGAGATCCTTGACAGCCCCTTTGCCGCTCAACCGCAGCAGTGCAATGTTGTAGAGCGCGATCGTATCGTCATGGACAGCGGCGCTCTGGAACAGTCGCGCGGCTTCCTCGACATTTTGGGGAAGCCCGGTGCCCTTGAGGCACATGAAAGCGAGCGCAACCTGTGCGCGCACATGTCCCTGTTCCGCGGCCTTGTGATACCAGATCGCGGCCTGCGCGAAATCGACGGGAACGCCCCGCCCCTGATAATACACATCGCCAAGCGCGAACTCACCGGCCGCCGCCTTCTGCTCGGCCGCGGCCTCGTACCAGCGCAGGGCGGCAGCGTGATCTTTCGTGCAGCCTTGCCCGTTGGCGTACATATCGCCAAGGATCGCTTGCGCCTCCGCTTTGCCGGCCTCCGCCGCCACCGATAACCAGAGGAACGCGGCGTCGATATCCCTGGGCACGCCGATTCCGTTCGGGAAAACCAGATCGTGGAGGTTGACTGCCTTGTCGCCCAGACGCGCCGCAGTGGATTGCCGCCACATCTCTGGCCTGTTCGGTCCAACCGTGGCGTTGACGCCGTTGAAGTAGATCAAGCCAAGCTGGAATTGGGCTTCGGTATGTCCCTTCAGGGCGGCGCGTTCGTACCACGCGACCGCATCCGGAAGGCTGCCGATAACGCCCTCGTTCCGCGCATAGAGCAACCCGATCCGGTAATCCGCCTCCGGATCGCCGGCTTGCGAGGCGAGCCGCCAAAACCGCAACGCCTCGAGATATTGCTGGTTCTCGTACGCCTCCAGCCCCCGTTCAAACGGCTTCGAGTCTGAACGGGACGAGCCGGGGCGCAGCAAGTCGAGAAGGGAACGCGTCGATACCGTCATGGCTCGCGCATTGCTTCTTTTGCGCTGCGCAGCATGCCGCCGAGCAGATACATCGCCACCGAGCGGGTGCCGACATTGACATCACCCTGCAGCGTCATGCCGGGGATGAGGCGGAAGGTCTTCGGAACATCCTTGAAGTTGGTCTGGTCGACCGAACACCGCGCCTTATAGAAAGCGTCGACAGGCTTTCCATCATCGTCGTTCGTGAAGGCGCCTTCGCTGATCCAGCGAATCTTGCCTTCGGCCGTACCGTGCTCCGCCGCGTTGAACGCATCGACCTTCATCGTGCAGGGGTCGTTGGGCCGGACGAAGCCGACGTCGCGCGACAGGATCTGGATCTCCGCCTCGAGCCGCGTCTTGAGCGGCATCAGCGTGATGAAGGGATCACCCGGCTTCAGCACGGACCCGACCGAGAGCTTGGCGAGGGTCAAGACGACCGATGGCTCGGCAGCCGTCCACCGCACGAGGTCCTGATGCTTGATCGCCTTGTCATACTGTGAGCGGGCCGTATCAAGGTTGTTGCGCGTCGTGACCAGATCCTGGCTCAGCTGCGCGTTCCACTGCTCGGTGAAGGCGTTGCGATCCGCCTTCAAGGAATCCAGCTGGTGCTGCGCTTCAAGCAAAGTGTTGTGCGTGTTGTCGATCTGACGCAACAGCTCCAGGCGCGTGTCCTGCGACAGATACAGGTTCAGCTTGGACCCGCTGCCGCTTTCGGCGAGCGTCGAGCGCATGTCCTCGATCTTGCCGGCGATCTCGGCACGCTGACTGTACCGCTCGTCGTCCTTCTTCGACTTCTGGATCGTCGCTTCGGTTTGGCTGATCTTGGAATCGTAGCTGTTCACCTGTGCGTGGTACTGCGCGACGCGCTGGTCGTAGAGCGCCTTTTGCAAGGAGTTGTACCTGGTGACATCAGGATCGTTGGATTGGCCGTACGACAACGGCTTTCCGGACAATTCGGCCTCGTCCCGGGCGACCTGCGCCTCAAGGCTCGCAACCTGCAGCTTGTACTGCGTGACATCGGCAGCCGTGAACGTCGAGTCCAGGGTCGCGAGCAATTGTCCCGTCTCAACCTGCTGACCTTCCCGAACATCGATCGTCTTGATGATGGACGCGTCCAAAGCCTGCAGGACGTTGATCTGATCGACGGGAACGATCTTGCCGCCCACGCTCGTGATCACGCGATCGACGCGCGTGAAGCACATGATCGCCACGACGGCGGCGAGGAACCCCACCAGGACGAACAGCGTTGCGCGGGCCAGCAACGGCTCGGCGGCCTCGCGGATCGCATCGGTCTCGGACTGGAACTGGCGAACGGTCGCGAGCGAAGCTTGATTAGGAGACAAGGGTCGGACTCCTGAAATTCTTTTCATTGCGGCCCGCCGGTGCAAGGTGAGTGTTCTGCTGGTACCAGAGCGAGCTGTAGATGTCGTTCCGTTCAAGAAGTTCCTCATGCCGACCGATATCGTCGACGACGCCGCGGTTGAGAACGAGGATCGCGTCGGCCTTCGTCAGCGACGACAGACGGTGCGAGATGATGATCAGCGTGCGGCCATGGGCAATCCGCGAAATATTCGCGTTCACGATCGTCTCGCTCTCCGCATCGAGCGCGCTGGTCGCTTCGTCCAGGATCAGAATCGGCGGATTGACGATCAGCGCTCGCGCGATCGCGAGGCGCTGGCGCTGGCCGCCGGAAAGATTCGTGGATCCCTCGTAGATATAGGTCTCGTAGCCTCGCGGCAGCTTGTCGATGAATTCCTCGGCACCGGCCAATCGCGCCGCCCTGACGATGTCGTCGAAGGTCGCATCGGGCTTTGCGGCCGCAATATTCTCGCGGATCGTGCCGCTGAACAGAAAGTTCTCCTGCAGCACGACGCCGACGTTGCGCCGGAGATGGTCGACATCGTATTCGCGGACATCGATCCCGTCGACCTTGATCAGCCCACCATAGTCGGAGTGCAGGCGCTGCAATAGCCGCGTGATCGTGGTCTTGCCCGAGCCGCTCTTGCCCATCACGCCCAGCGTCGTGCCGAGGGGAATCTCGAAGGAGATATTGTTGAGCGCCGGCGACACCGCGCCCTTGTACTTGAACGTGACGCCGGAGAATTCGACCAGCCCCTTCAGCGGGACCCTCACACCATGGCCGGAGCGTCCCTCCTCGGCCGGCTGATTCACCAGCCTGCCGACGATCGTGACCGCGGTGCGCGCCTCGTCATATTGGTTGATGAGCTGGGCCATCTGCATCAGGGGGCCGGCAACGCGCTGCGACAGCATCAGAAAGGCAAACAGCGCGCCAACATAGACCGGATCGCCACTCGACACGGCCATGTAGACGCCGAACGCATAGGGAGCACTCACCGCCAGCCGCTCCAACGGCTTCACCAGCGTCTGGATGGCGGTTCCGGTCATGCCTTCCGCAAGCCGCGCCTTGGCGACGCGCGCCACCAGCACGTCCCACATGTGGCGCTGGCGCGCATCGAGCGCCAGCGATTTGATGGTCCGCATGCCGTTCAGGCTCTGGATCAGAAACGCTCCCTGTGCCCCTTCGGCCGCCAGGGTTGCCGAGGACTTCTTCCGATAGGCGGGCAGCATCACGAGCAGCCAGGTCACGATCATCGCAGCAAAGGCAAGAACCATCAGCGTCATGAGCGGGCTGAAGAAGAACATGACGGGCAGGAAGAAGAACAGCGTCGTCGAATCGAGAATGGTCCCGAACAACTGCCCGGTCAGAAAGCCGCGAATTCGAAATACTTCGCGGATATCCCGGGAAATCAGGCCGACGGGATTCTGCTCGAAGTAGTCGATCGGCAGATTGAGCACCTTCTCGAACACGTAGGTCGACAGTTTGACGTCGAGGCGTGCCGTCAAACGCTGAACCAGATACTGCCGCAGGAACGAGAATGCCGCCTCAAACACGATGACCACGAGCATCGCAGTACACAGCACATAGAACGTGTTGTAGGCCTTGTAGAAGATAACCTTGTCCGAGAGCAGCCGCCAGAACATGATCGGTGCCAGGCCCATGAAGCCCAGGATCAGCGCCGCAATCGCGACGTCGCGCAGGATGCGCCGTTCGCGGAACAACAATGCGGTGACAAAGCCGAAGCTGAACGGCTGCGTCTCGTCGGAAATCTCATAGTCGCGCTTGGCCATGACGACGTCGCCCGACCAGATGTCCTCAAAGCGCGGCTGATCGATGACGAGCAGCGCGTCCTCGCTCGCGTTCGGATCCTGCAGGACCACCCGGGAGCTGTTCTCGTCGCCTTCGAGGCGCAGCAGCACCATGTGGCTGCCGTCGCGCAGCCGAACGATGGCCGGCAGCGCCCTCTTGAGATGGCTCAGACCCTTCCAGTCCAGCGTGACGGCCTTTGCCGTCATGCCCGAGGAATTCGCACACTTCAAAAGCTCGGCCAGCGTGACTTCCTGATCGCCCAGGAGGTTGTCGTGGATCAGCTGGGACGGGGTCAGATGCAAGCCATGCTGCCTTGCCACGATGACGAGACAAGCGAGGCCCGAAGGTGGCAGCGCCTCCACCGAAGGTGCGCCGACGAGCGAGAGGTGTTTGGTCATGGATGCCTCGAAGTTTCGACTGCGCAAGGTCCGGTCCCAGCGAGATATAACGTATCACTGTTAGTTCGCTAACGCAGCATTTTCAGCGCGTCACTCGAAAAAGATATGTTTCACGGCAGGCCGCGAAGCCAATTTCGAGACGTTCTTGCGCGATTTAACCAGGGAACCTTATAACATTGTTTAACATCGACAAATCACGAGTCGGCGGTCACCGTCTCCTGGAAGTCGAATCCGCAGGCCTCCAGCTGCGGCCTGATCCGCTCATCCCTGGCCTCCGGCATCAGTGCCAATGCACAGATCTCAAAATTCCCGCTCCGAACGGAAACCGTCGGAAAGCCGGCGCTGAGCAGCAGGTTTCCCATCCGCTCGGTCGAAAAGCCGGTCTTGTGCGCCATGTGATAGCGCCCCTGTTCGATCGCGCCGGAATGCCCGTAGATCATGTCCAATGGCCGGATCGGACCGGCCGGCGAGACGTAAGCGATCGCGCCGAGGCCGCGCGTCAACATGTGCTGCGCGACCGCTTCGAGGTCGGGAGACATGATCAACGCGAATCCGTCCGGCTTGAGGACTTGGCGGAACTGGACGAATGTGGGGTGAACCTCATGGGCGTAGAGATGCTCCATGACATGAGAACACCAGATCGCGTCGAACGAGGCCGCCGGGAACAACCGGGCAAGATCGGTAATCGACCCGACGACGTCGGGGCTCACGCCGCCGTCGACGTCCAATCGAATCTCGTCCCATTCATGGGATGTCAGGAGCGGCTGGATGCGCTTGGTAACCGTTGATCCAGCGCCGGCATTCAGCATTTTTTTCTTGGCCAATTCGAGAGCTCCGCGAGTTCGTTAAGCGGCTGGGTTCTGCAGCGATCGTTCGTCTTGAACAAAGGTGCCAGGGCCGCAGATAGCCATCGGGCGCAGCTCCGTTGTGTCAAGCGAGCGGCACGGCTTTACAAAAGCTACGTGGTCCGAATGTGACGAACTAACTTATAACATCCATTGGCGGAAATGCCCCGGGCGGAACTTGTGATTGATTCGATGCATCCGACGCGAATCGGCCAACAAAGTTCCAATCGGAATGCGCGCATGCGCTTCCCCTTGAGGCGAGCCGTCGAACGCATCGCAGGTGCGTCATGATCATCAACGGCAGCGTATTAGATTGTTCAATTTCAATTACCCATTCCTGACGGCCATGCCGGCGATCAAAGAAAAAAAGCGCCGCCTCAACCTCGGTTGGGGCGGCGCTTTCGCTTAGTGCAGACCTAGGATCTTACAGCTTGGTCGAGTTACCATCGTTGAAGATCAGGTATTCGATGTTGCTGATCTGGGTCACCTGACCATTGCTGAAGGTGATGTCCATAGAACCGTTCGATCCAGAGCTGATGTTGCTCACGTCGGTCGAAGCGTGATCCAGGAAGGTCAGGGAGTCCTTGTTGCCGCCACCGCCATCGATGGTGTCGCTGCTGGTGGCGTTGTTCAGGTAGAAGTAGTCCTGACCGGAGCCGCCGACCATCGAAGCCGTACCGGTGTCGGAGCCGACGAACGAGTCCTTGCCGTCGCCGCCGATCAGCGTCTGCGTGCCGGAGCCGGCGACCAGCGTATCGTTGCCGGAACCGCCATGCAGCGTGTCGTTGCCGGCACCGCCATAGAGCGAGTCGTTGCCGGCACCGCCATCGAGCGAGGTCGCGTGCGACGCATCGCTGCCCGAGTAGAGCACGTCCTTGCCGTTGCCGCCGAACTCAGCAGCAGTCTGAGCACCGCCGACAAGGAGGTCATTGCCGTTGCCGCCATGCAGCGTGTCGACCCCGGAGCCGCCATACAGCGAGTCGTTGCCGGCGCCGCCATCCAGGCTGTCGTTGCCCGCACCACCGTACAGCGCATCGTTGCCCTTGCCGCCATCCAGCGTGCTGGAATTGCCGGCGGTGCTGCCGGACACCAGCACGTCCTTGCCGTCACCGCCACTCAACTGCGACGAGCTGCCGCCGTAGAGCGTGTCGTTGCCGGAGCCACCGTTCAGGGTGTCGGCACCGGAGCCGAACAGCAGATCGTTGCCCTTGCCGCCATCCAGCGTGCTGTGACCGGAGACGTTGTCGACCAGCACGTCGTTGCCGGAGCCGGCATCGATCGAGTCGTGACCGGCACCGCCGAAGATCGTGTCGTTGCCGGAGCCGGTGAGAACCGTCGTGTCGCCGGTATTGTTGATGAACACCTGATCGTTGCCGTGGCCGGTCGCGACCAGCACCGGGGTGCTACCGTTCACCGTCAGCCTGACGTCCTTGTTGGTGTCCTCGATGATCGCCTTCAGGTTGGCGTCGGTGTTAACGGTGTTAATCGGGTTGGTTTCGATCAGAACATTGGCGTTCGGATCCGGGTTGGTGATCCCAGCCCCTTCCTGCACCGGAATCGTCGCGCCGTTATCCGGGCTGGTGTATCCGATCCCCGCGTTGATCAGATAGTCAAGAATCTGTTGCTGGGTCGAGTGATCGATCGTTCCGTTGATCGCGTGTTTGAGGTCCGTCTGGTCTAGATTGTAAGTCGCCATCGATGTAGCCCCTGCTTGGGATACGAGGATTCAAGCCGCTCGCCCACACATAAGCTGTTGATTCACAACTGGTTTGTTGCGACGCAACTCAAATGTGGACCCAGGTTACGAACTTGTTAAGTCCATTGTTAAGACCGTTAGGCCGGAGTGTCAATCAGCAATGCGCTGTTAACACCTGGTTCCCTGAGATTTATGCGGGACTTAGCACTACTTCGAATGCACCATAACATTCAACGCACGCCCATCGCCAATGTTAGCCGCGACGCAAAAAAGGGTAGCGATTATACGGGTTTCACGGGGCCCCCGGATACCGCGGGAGCGCAGAATTTCGCTGATGCCGTGAGCGCTTCGACGCGATTTTCTGATCTGAAAAAAATATTTCTGCATCGCATGAGACGTTTTGCAAAAAAGCGTCAAACTTCGCAGCCGGCGCCCCACCGGCCAGTGTTATAGCGCCCCTTGGCAGCAGTTTGCGGGCTCGATCAAGCGAGATCCACGGAATCACCCGCAGAATCAGCGCCGTTCGACCGCAAGATCAAAAACCTGGCGCGATGCCGCTCAGACACCCTGCTGTAACAAATTAACACCAGATTTGCCGCAATATGTTAGCAACGCCGGCATGGAACCGGCGATGCCCGATCGCGGGCAGAGCGCCGACCTGCGGCGATCATCCCCCGGCGGCCCGCGCGTAGATGGCCTCGAGCAGCCGGCGGTTCTCGTCCGGCGCGTAGCGCTCGAGATAGGCGGCTCGTGCGGCCCGTCCCCATGCGGCGGTCAGTTCGGCGGCGCCGAGAACCTCACTGATCCGATTTCGGAGCGTGGCCGCGTCGCCCGGCGGCACCAGCGCGCCGGTCTTGCCGGCGCTCACCACCTCGGCAAGTCCGCCGATCTCGGAGGCGATGACCGGCGTGCCGCACGCGAAGGCCTCGACCACGACAATCGGAAATCCTTCGTACCATAGCGACGGCACCACCAATGCCCGGGCATTCGCCATTTCCCGCAGCACCTCATCGCGCGAGAGCCCGCCCAGGAAGGTGACATGATCGGAAGCCCGAGCCTCCAACGCAGCACGCTCCGGCCCCTCGCCCACGACGCGCAAGGGCACGCCGGTCCCCGCAACGGCCTCGAGCAGCACGCCGACGCCCTTCTCGCGGCTCAGCCGTCCAACATAGAGTAGCCCGCTGCGCGGCGTGGCTGCATCGGGCGCTCCCGGATCGACCATGAAATTCGGTTTCACGTCGATCCGATCGGCGTCGAAGCCGGCCTGCGTGAACAGGGTTTTGGCGAACTGCGTCAGCGCGATCAGGCGCAGGCCGGGACGCGTCCAGGTGCCGCGGCGCTGGTGCTGCGCGATCATGTAGGCCGAGGCGATCGAGCCCGGAAGCGATCCGCGGTAGCAGCGGTGCACGACGCCCCAGAGGTGTCCGCGATCGAGGCACTTGTGGCAGATGCGGCCGTCGCGCAGCAGCATGCCGCCGGTGCAGATGCTGCGATAATTGTGCAGGGTCGCCACCGCGGGCACGCACTTTTGCCGGCAGAGATCGAACACGGCGGGCGACAGCAGCGGGAAGAAATTGTGGACGTGCACAACGTCGGGGCGAAAGCGGTCGATCGCTTCCGCCACGACCCGCTTTCCCTCCGCATTATCGGCGATCGACAGCGTGGTCGTGATGCGCGCGGGGAGCGAATTGATCGCCGCGTTGCTGACCGTGAGCGTTTCAACGCTGTGTCCTGCGGCGCGCAGCAGGTCGACTTCCGCTTCAAACACGACGTCCTCGCCGCCGCGTCCCTGATACCTGTTGTGAGCGACCAGGATCTTCATGATCCGGCCGGGTCTGAAAACCAGCGCAGCTCGGTCACCAGGTTTTGCCCGCCCGCGAGCGTACCGCAGCCGATCAAGGTCGTCGCCGGCACCTTGAGATCGAAGGACGGCGAATACCAGCCGGCCGGCATGATCTCGTCACCCCGATACGGCACCCAGCTGAGGGCCGCCGGCAGATCGAGCTCGCCGCGCCCGCCGGGCCATGCGAGCTGCGCCCTGTGCCCTTCGAGCCTGCATTCGACCTCGGGACCGAGATGCCAGCTGAGGCTCGCCGGCACCGCAAGCGCTTCATCAGCCAGCACGGTATCGGTGACGACGAGCCGCGCCGCCCGACGCTGCAATTGCACCGAGCGGCGATGCACGACACCTGCTTCGTCGCGATATCCCGAATGCTCCGCGACCCAGTTCGCATCCGCATCGCGATCGTCCAGGCCGCTGGCTGCGACAAGCCGGCTCTGCGCATGCCTTGTCCAGAGAAACGGCCCGCCCGACACTGACTGGTCGCGCGCGAACAGGCACAGCGCGTTGTGCGCCAGCGTGGAGCGGAAGTAGGCCCGCCATCGCGGATCGCCATGGTAGCAATAGGTGCCGGGGTCGGCGAGGATCTCCACACCGCCGATCCTGCATTCGAGCGACAACGCGTCCGCATGGGCGTGGGCGGCAATGCGGCCGAAGCCATGCGGGCCATGGTCACAGCGGCACCACACCGCGCGGTCGGAATCGATCAGAAAGGTCTGTCCCGCCCCCTCGAGCAGATGCGGGCGGCGCTTGGGCCGCCCGGCGATCGCTCGGGCCTCGATGCCGTCGGTGAGCACAAAGCTGCGCAGATCGGGCTCCGGCGATGTGGGCCACCATGGCAGAGCGCCGAACAGGCGCGCGCCGCTGGCGAGCAAGCCGAGCCAGCGATTGCCGGCGTGATCGTCGAGCAACAGGCCGATGCCGTCGTCGCCATCGCCCTGCCGCGGCGGATGACCGCGATCGTCCAGCATCGCAGCAATGACGTCGCTCATGCGGCACATCGTGGTCCACACCGCATCGCCAAGCGGATGTCCGGAGGACTCGCCCTGCACTGCCGCCGCCAGCAGCAGTTCGAGAACAAAGCCATGATAATCGGTCGCGAGCTCGCTGTTGCTGCCGCAGGCAAGCGTCTGCGCAACGGCTTCGTGCGCCAGTGTGGCGGCCGATTGCTCGCGCCATCGCGCACTGTCCTGGAAGAACGGAAACACGCAAGCCGCCACGAACTGCCCGGCAGCCTCCGCGATGAGGTGGTTGTTGGCCGAGGATCCTCGGCTTGGGAACTGCGACAGCCAGTATTGATGCGCATAGAGCTGCGTCAGGAACAGATCGTTGTCCTCGAACAGCGCAGCAGCACCAGGCCAGTTCTGCAGCAGCTGGCGCACCCAGGCCCATGAGATCAACCGCACGCCAAGCTCGATGCCGCTGATCCAGTGTGGGCCGCGCGGGAACGGATTTTCGCGCCACCAGCTCACCAGATGCTCGGCCGCGCGCACGGCGTAGCGCTCGTCGGAGCTCAGGTAATACGCGGCCGCGAGCACCGTGAGATGGTGATGACGCGACGGCTCCCAGATGTATTTGATGTTTCCGACCGCGGTTTCGTCACGATAGGGAACCGCGAATGCGTGCACGCCGGCCGGCGCCCGCTTGCCGCTTCTGATATCGACGAACCAGTCAGGCCGTTCGCCGAGGGCCCCATGGTCCCTGGCGAAAATCCGCCAGTGCCCTACGAGAATCCGGTCGGCGCTCTGGATCAGCCGTTCGGCGGCCTGTTGCGGGGCGCTCGCCCGCGAAGGCAGCGGCTTCAGGCGCGGCTGCCGCGGGCCGGCAGCGAGCCTGGCGCTGGCGCGCCGTGCGATGTCGGGCGGAGTGATCCGCCAGAGCAAATGCAGCACCTGGTCGTTCACCCGCCCCGCAAGCTCGGACGGCTCCATGCGCTGCAGCCTGCGCAGATACCAGGCCGGATTCATCTCACGCCGTCGAGGCGCGCGCGACGCCCTGTTCTGCCGCGCCGGCCGTCAGATTGATCGGCATCCCGGCGGCCGCGCTTTCCTGCACGGCAAGCGTTGCGCGCGTGGTCGCCAGCAGCCCGTCGAGCGCGATCGGCATCGCGGCTCCCGATGCGACCGCGGCGATGAAGGCATCCAGCATCGGCCGCTGGCCCTTGTCGAGCCGCGCTGTCTTCGCCGTGCGCTGTCCGGAGTGCCAGACCTCGAAGCCCGAGAAATTGTCGAAGGCGGCAAAACCCGTGCTTGCCGATATCTCGAGCGCTTCCTTCGGAACCCGCGGATCGCCGCCGGTGAGATAGCTGAGACTCGCGACGGAACCGTCGGCAAAATCGAAGGTGGCGACGAGATTGTCGACATCCTTGGCCGCCGTGCTCGCGGAGACACGCACCGGCTCGGCGCCGAGCCACCAGCACAACACGTCGATGAAATGGCCGCCCTCGCCGACGAAGCGGCTGCCTTCGCTCTCGGCCTGCAGATACCAGGACGATTTCTCCAGCGGCCCGGCGATGACGCGATATTGCAGGGTCTGCGGTCCTGCCGGCGCGAATGCCGCGCGCATGCCCTGCAGCAGCGGCGAAAAGCGGCGGTTGAAGCCGACCATCAGCCGGCTGTTGCCGGTTTCCCGGATCACCTGCTCCAATCGATCGAGCGAGCTTGTATCGATCGCCAAGGGCTTCTCGACAAACACCGCCTTGCCGGCGCGCAGCGCCTGCGTCGCGAGGTCGGCATGGGAGGCATGGCGCGTTGCGATCAGCACGGCATCGATGTCGTCGGCGCCGAGCACCGAGGCCGCATCCGTCGAGGCACGCGCGAAGCCGAACTTGCGGACCGCCGTGGCGCCGCTCAGGCCGGTATTGGTGGCGACCTCGACGAGATCGACGCGCTGGTTGCTCGCAAGCTGCGGCAACAGCATGCTGGAGGCATAATTGCCGGCGCCGATGACGCCGAGCCGCACCCGGCCGCTGCGCAGGGCAACCGCCGGACGATAGGTCATCTGCATCGCGCGGGGAGCGGCGTCCGGATAGGCGAACACCATGCCGAGACCGACCTCGCCACGGCTCATGCGCTCGAACGCCGACGTCGCCTGCTCCAGCGGCACCGTTTCGGAAATCAGCGAGGAAAAATCGAGCCGCCCGTCGGCGAGCAGCGCGACGATCGCCTCCATATTGCGCTTCTCGGTCCAGCGCACATGACCGATCGGATAATCGATGCCGCCCTCCTCATAGAGCGGATCGTAGCGGCCGGGGCCGTAGGAGCGCGAGAAGCGCACGTCGAGCTCCTTGTCGTAGAATTCGCTCCACGGCAGGTTCAGCGTGCATTTGCCGATATCGACAATGCGGCCGCGGTCGCGCAGCAGCGCCGCCGAACGCGACGCGAGATCGGGATCGTCGCTGCCTGCGGTGATGAACACGCAATCGACGCCGTTGCCTGCGGTCAGCTGGTCGATCCGTGCGCGGAATTCGGCCGCGGCATCATCCGATGCGACGGCACAGACCGCGGCGCCAGCAGCCTCCGCCTGCCGGCATCGCGCCTCCAGCCTGTCGAGCCCGACGACCACGACACCGGCGCTGCGCAGCAACCGCACCATGATCTGCCCGATCAGGCCAAGGCCGATCACGCAGGCGGTCTCGCCGAAACGGATCTCCGACTGGCGCATCGCCTGCAGCGCGATCGAGGCGATCGTGGTGAATGCGGCCTGGTCCAGCGCAGCGCTGTCCGGCAGCGGCACGCAGAGGTTCACCGGCACCCAATTATATTCGGCGTGGGTTGCATATTGATTGCCGCCGCAGCAGACACGCTGTCCGACCGAGAAGTCGCCGACGCCCTCGCCCACCTCCACGACGGTGCCCGACAGCGAGTAGCCGAGCGGCGTGTAGGAATCGAGGCGGTTCATCACCTTCTGATAGGTCGCAGCCAACCCCTGCTGACGGACCGAACGCACCACCTTGGCAACCTGGTCAGGTCGCGCGCGCGCCTTGCCGAGCAGCGACAGGCGGCCTTCGGTGAACTTCATCATCTCGGTGCCGGTCGACACCGCCGAGAACGCCGTGCGCACCAAAACCCCGCCGGGGCGGCAGCGCGGCGCCGGCACATCGATCAGCTTGAGCTCGCCGCTCTTATAGTTCTGCGCGATCTGCTTCACGGTCGGTCAATCGCCTCAAGTTAACAGCGCTCCTTGTATCGCGCCTGCCGCCCGCAATGAAGCCAGGATCATCGTCATAATTGTCTCATTGCCGGAGACTTAACATTGTTATCATTCCAGCAACAGGACCGGTTTTGGCGAGATCTCGACCTCGCCGTTGGCGACAGGCCCTTCGCCGCCGTCGAGGCCCTGGTAAAGGCTGAAGCGCGGGTCGACCCGATAAACGGACCGGCCTTTGGTGGTCCAGAGGATCAAGCCGTTGCGGCCATCCGGCATGCGAAGCTCGACGCGCCAGGTCGACGGCGACGTCCTGCCTGCCGCCACGACGCTTGCACCGACCAACCAGGACTGGATCGTGCGGTAGGCAATTCCGCTCGGAAGCAGCCCGCGCGCCGGGTCCCATAATTTTCCAAAGTCGCTGCCGCCTCCGGCAAACTCGTACCAATAGAACCGGTCGACGCCGCTGATCCATTTCAGGATGTAGGCGCGCGCCAGACACCCGTCCGGATTGTCCTCATAGGACGACCAGCCGGCCTCGGTGTCCCAGATCGGCCTCGCGGACAGGTCGTGCGCGGCAAGGATTTTCCTGAAGCGCGCAATGATTCCAATCACCGCCTCGGGTTCGCTCGTATAGCCGTGAAAGGCGAACACATCGGCATATTGTCCGCCGCCTTGCGCCATGAAGGCCTGTTGCCAGCGATATCCGTCCGGCGTGCCGTTGGACGGCGGTGTCAGCACGGTCAAGGTGGGATCGCTGGCTTTAATGATCTCGTAGGCCCGCTTCTGCAGCTGGACCATGGTCGCGATATCGCCCGAGTAATATTTGGGATCCTCGGGCTCGTTCCAGATTTCCCAGTATTTGATGCGGCCGGCGGCGCGCGCCACGGCCGCGCGCACCCAGTCGTCCCATGACGCGAGATCGGCCGGCGGTGAGCTGGCGCCGGGCGTGAACGCCGGCGGCGCATCCTTCACCGACGCGGCCCAGCGCGGCGTATAGGCGAGATTGAGAACGATCTCGACGTGTTCTCGCTCGGCCGCCGCCAGGATGGCATCGAAGCGCGCCCAATTGTAGATGCCGGGCGCCGGATTAATCTGTGCCCAGTAGATCGCGCCCCATAGCCGAACGCCGTCGAATTTGAGCTCCGGCCAGGGCTGCGACTTTGGCTGCGACTGTCCGATCGCATTGATGGTCATGCCGAAAAGCGTCGGCGGGATCACCGCGTTCACGCGGCGCGCATTCAGCGCATCGCTTGACGTCGAACCATTCCACTGCAGCGGCCATTTGTAGGCCAGCGGCAGCACCGCGCTCAAAACCAGCGCAATCAATGCCCTTTGGCCCCAATCCCTCACTCTGCCTGCCATGTCCCTGTCTCGTCGCCGTCACATCGGTGCCGGGATTGCATAGTGGAAGCCGCACATGTTAATGCCGATGTTAGTCGGATTGTGATGTTGTTAGGTCAATGGTATAGATCATCTCAGATGTCGAGAGCTGAACCATCACCGCGGCGGATCCTGTTCATCGTCGAGAACCTTCCGGTTCCTTTCGATCGCAGGGTGTGGTGCGAAGCAACGTCGCTGCGCAAGGCGGGCTATGAAGTTTCTGTGATCTGCCCGAAGGGCCGCGGCCATGACGAATCCTACGAATGCCTCGAAGGCATTCACATTTATCGCCATCCGATGCCCGTGGAAGCGCGCGGGATCGCTGCCTACCTGATCGAATATCCGGTCGCGCTGTTCTGGGAAACGCTACTCGCGATCAAGGTGGCGTGGAAGCACGGCTTCGACGTGATCCAGGGCTGCAATCCCCCCGACCTGATCTTCCTGATCGGCCTGTTGTTCAAACTCGGCGGCAAGCGCTTCGTGTTCGATCATCACGACGTCAATCCCGAGCTCTACGAGGCGAAATTCGGCCGCAGGGACTTCTTCTGGCAGCTGCTGCGGCTGGTCGAATATCTCACCTTCAAGACGGCGAGCATCTCGATCGCGACTAACGAATCCTATCGCGAGATCGCGATCACGCGCGGCGGTATGCCGGCCAGCCGGGTTTTCGTGGTGCGATCCGGCCCCAATCTTGACCGGGTGCGCTCGCGGCCGGCCGATCCGGCCTGGCGCCGTGGCCGGCGCTACAGCGTCGGCTATGTCGGCGTGATCGGCCAATCGGAAGGCATCGATCTTCTGCTGCAGTCGATCGGCCACATCGTGCACGATCTCGGCCGCACCGACATCCAGTTCAACATCGCTGGCACCGGGCCAGAGTGGAATGCCGTGGTCAAGCTCTGCGAGGAGACGCAGCTCTCCGACTACGTGAACTTCACCGGCGCCATCGCGGATGACGCGCTGTTCACGATGCTCTCGACCGCTGACGTCTGCGTCAATCCGGACCGCGTCACGCCGATGAACGACATCTCCACCATGAACAAGATCATGGAATACATGGCGCTCGGACGGCCGATCGTTCAGTTCGACGTTCGCGAAGGCCGCCGCTCGGCGCTCGACGCCTCGCTCTATGCCGCGAAGAACGATCCGAGGGATTTCGCCAGCAAGATCATTACGTTGATCGAAGATCCGGCATTGCGGCAGACGATGGGGGCATTTGGCCGCAACCGCGTCGAGCGCGCGCTCTCGTGGACACATGAGGAGCCGAAGCTGCTCGCGGCCTATGAGGCGTTGTTCGCCGGGAAGGTCCCCGCGCAGAACCGCGCACCGCGCGCGCATGCACCCGCCGAGCGGCCGACCTCGCAACCTTCCAGCGCGAACGCAGCCTCCGGACGGGCATCGTCTTGAACGCGCAGCCACCTCACTCACGTCAAACGCGACGCGGCTGCGGCCACGCGCACGTCCTGGATTGTTAAAGGTCGAAGCATGAACGTCAGCATTTTCGGCCTCGGCTATGTCGGAACGGTGTGCGCCGCCTGCTTCACCGAGCTCGGCCACCAGATCATCGGCGTCGACAAGAGCGTTGCGAAGGTCGACCTGATCCGCGGAGGCAGGTCGCCGGTCGTCGAGCCGGGCATCTCGGACAAGGTGGCGCGCGCGGTGGCAACCGGTCAGCTGACCGCGACCACCGACGCCACCGAAGCGATCGTCAACAGCGACATATCGATGGTCTGCGTCGGCACACCCTCGTCCGGCAACGGCAACCTCGACCTGACCGCGATCCGACAGGTCGCGATCGAGATCGGCCGCGGACTGCGCGCCAAGAACGCGCCGCACACCGTGACGATCCGCTCCACCGTGCTGCCTGGCACCACCCGCGGCACCGTCGGGCCGCTGATCGAGGAAGCCTCCGGCAACAGGATCGGACGCGATTTCGACCTTGCGTTCAATCCCGAGTTCCTGCGCGAGGGCAGCGCGATTGCGGATTTCAACGCGCCGTCCAAGACCGTGGTCGGCGCTTTCAATCAGGAAACCGCCGACCGCGTCATGGCGCTCTACAAGGACCTGCCGGGCGCCAAGATCACGCCGCCGGTCGAGACCGCGGAACTGGTGAAATATGTCGACAACAGCTGGCATGCGCTCAAGGTCAGCTTTGCCAACGAGATCGGCACGATCGCGAAGACGCTCGGCATCGACGGGCGCGACGTCATGAACATCTTCATGCAGGACACAAGGCTCAACATCTCGCCGGCCTATTTGCGGCCGGGCTTTGCGTTCGGCGGCTCCTGCCTGCCCAAGGACGTCAAGGCGCTGAAACACTTGGCACACAGCCGCGGACTGTCGACGCCGGTGCTCGAGAGCATCCTGCCGAGCAATGACATGATCATGTCGCGCGGCGCCGACTGGATCCTGTCGCATGAGGGCCGCCGCATCGCGTTCCTCGGCATCAGCTTCAAGGCCGGCACCGACGACGTCCGCGACAGTCCCTTCGTGAGGCTGGTGAAGAGCCTGCGCGGCGAACGGCGCGACATCCGGATCTACGACCCCAATGTGCAGCTCTCGCAACTGATCGGCGCCAACCGGGAATTCCTGATGCGCAATCCGGAGCTGGTCGGCCTGTTGAACGACGACGTGACGGCAACCATCGAGTGGGCCGACATTATCGTGCTGACGACGGCGGATCCGCGCTTCGTTGCGGCGCTGACGGCGACCCGTCCCGACCAGGTCGTGCTCGAACTGTCGGAGATCGGATTGCCCGAGCAGGTGCGCGCCAAAGTGAGCGGCTTCCACTGGTAGGGAATATCATGGCCACCATGGGCCGGACCCGCGAGCGACCCGAAATCCGCTTTCACGACGAGATTTCGTCGGGGTGGGAGACGCTGCATCAGAGCCGCACCTTCAGGGCGCGGACGGCCGCGATGTTCGGCCTGCTCGGGAACGCAGACCTCAATGGGCAGCGCTGGCTCGACGCCGGTTGCGGCACTGGAACGCTGTCCCGCCTGCTCGCCGGGCGCGGCTGCGACGTCACCGGCGTCGACGCCTCATCGGAGATGATTGCGACGGCTCGCGGCCGCGGCGCCGACGGCACGCTCGCCGAACGGCTCACATTCCAGCAGATTCCGACCATCGCAAGCCTGCCGTTTCCCGATAGATCCTTCGACGGCGCGCTGTGCGCGAGCGTGCTGGAATATGTTCCCGACGTGGCGCAGTGCCTCGCCGAGATGCATCGCGTGCTCATGCCCGGCGGGCTGTTGCTGCTCTCGATCCCAAACCGCGGATCGCTGCTGCGCCGGAGCTACAAGCTCGCGCATGCGGCCTCTTCACGCGTATCGGCGCGGCCGCTGTTTCGCTATCTCGCGTTCTCCAAATTCGACACCTGGCCGGCGGCCATGCAGGGTCTGCTTCGGCAACATGGCCTCACGATGCTGGGGAGCACCTTTGCCGGCTCCCCGCTGCCGCCGGCGCTCGATCGCCAGCCCGCAGTGGGCACGCTGATCAACATCCTGGCCCGGCGCGACGATTGACGTGGCAGGCGGATAGCTGCCTCAGGCCTTGATCGCCATCAGCGATTTGGTCATGCCGAGATAGCGTTCGCGATAGATCTTCGCGTCCGGAAACGTTTCGGTCATCTCGCGCCAGTCGAACAGATGCCAGTCGGGCGCGGTGCGCTTGAACCAGAAGCGATTGAATCGCTCGATCAGCGCGATCTGCAGCCGCCTCGGCAGCAAGACGATGATGCCCGGCAGCCAGGTATGGCTTTCGATCGGAAAGTACCGGTACGGCGTCTGCACGTAGAAGGACTTTGCGACCCGCGAGATCTCGCCCGCAAAACGGTTCTGATGCGCGCGCGCGATGCTCTGAAACGCCGCTTCGTCCTCGATCGTCACGACATCCTGCTTCGGCCCGGTGACATGTTCGATCACCGACGAGCAGAAGCAGAAGTCGAACGCCTGATCGTCGAACGGCAGGCGCTCGGTCTCCCGGAGCAGGACCGTCTTGAATCCAAAGCGCTCGCGCGCGGCCTTCAAATCATCGGCAGATATGTCGCAGACCGTGATGTCGGTATGGCGCGGCAGGATCGCGCGAATGTGGCGGCCGGTGCCGCCGCCAAGATCGAGGATTTTCGCATCAAGCGGCAGGTTCACGGTGCGAACGAGGAATTCGCCGCGCCGCTGGCGCGCTGCATTGGAAAATCGGGCTTGAATCGCACCCAGCAAGGTCAGTCTCCTGCTACCGGTCGGTCCGGTCTAGCACGGCATGCGCGATCCCTCACGCTACGATGCATCGATTTTCCTGTCGCGCTCACTTGATGGCCTCGAAGAAGATCGACTCGTCCGGCCGGTTGTCGAGCCGGTCGATGTCGGGACAGACCCCCTCGCGATAGGCACGGGTGTAGGTTTCCGAACAGCCGGCGTTGCGGAATAGCGCGGCGAGCGAGGCGCGGGTAAAGCCCCAGTGATGCGCGAAGGCGGCCTCCTTGCGGCGATCGATCTCGAAAACGCCCTTGAGGAAAGCCTGCGGCGCCGCCGGATCGTAGAGCGCGACGATCCGCTCCATGTCGGGGACGACGATGCGACATACCCCGCCAGGCGCCAGCACCCGCGCGATCTCGCGCGCCAGCCGCTCGACCTCGTCGGGAAACAGGTGCTCGAAGACGTGCGCGCTGAACACCGCCGAGAGGCTGCGATCCGCGAACGGCAGCGGCTTGGTCAGGTTCATGTGGCGCAGTCCGGCAAACTTGCCTTGGCGATGCTCGGCATAGCGGGCATCGCTCAGCATGCCGGCGAGATGTAGCGCTTTCGCCGCGAACGGCACCCGCGCGATCCACAGGTGCATCGTGATGTCGGTATTGATCCAGCCGTCGATGCCGCAATTGAAGGCGCCGATATGCAGCTTTTCGAGCGAGCCGCCGCGCGCGTCGTCGGTCATGTCCGCTCCCGCGCCGAATTGGTCAGCACAACCGTGATCACCGACGCCGCGCTGGAGGCCACCATCGCCGCAACCGCGCCCATCACCTGCCAGGCCTCGGCTGCGAACGGCAGGACGCAGCACAGCGCGACGAGGCCGGCAATCCGGCTCAGCATGAACCGCTGCGGCTTGCCGGTCGCAAACAGCGGCAGAGCGAGGCCGAGCCACACCGCGTCGAGCGCCATCGCAGCGCCCATCAAGGCGAGGCTGCCGGTACCGATCTCATAGCTCTGTCCGTGGATGACAAGCGCCAGAATGCGCTGGCCGAGCAGCACGACCGCCGCCCCATAGGCCGCGGCGATCGATCCGAGCAACAGGGCATTTTCGCGCGCGGCAGCGGCGACCGCGCTGCGCCGGCCGGCGCGCAGTTCGGCCGCGATTTCCGGCAGGCGAACCGAGAACATCGTCGCGCAAAATTGGCTGAGCGGTGCGAACACCAACAGCAGGATTCGCAGCGACGCGCTCGCGTCCAGCCCGATCAGGAAGCCGCAGACCGGGATCAGCCCGATGCTGCCGATCCAGTAGGTGAGCGAGGTCGCGACGAACCAGCGCCCGTTCCGAAACAGCCGCCGCAGCGAGCCGCGGAAGATTCTGGCTTGCGGCCAGGCCAGCTCGCGGGTGTGGGCCAGCAGCAGGCTGCCGGCGAGCGCGGCCGAGATCGCGATACACGCCATCGCCGCGGCGGCGCCGGCGAGCTTGAGCGCGATCATCAGCCCTGCCGAGACGACCAGCGCCACGCAATAGGTCAGCGAGGACGCCAGCGCGCGCGGCAGTCGCCCGTCGAGATAGCAGATCCGGCGGAACATGCTCTGCAGCCGAACCGCCGGGATCGCGAGCCCGGTTGCGATCACGAGCCCGCCGGCGTCCCCGCCGACGGCTGCGATCACAAGCCCCGCACCCACCAGCAGCAGGCCGAGCGCACCCGAGACGAGCAGCGACGACAGATAGAGGCCGAGCCGCAGCTGCGGCCATAGCGACTTCGGAATCCGATGCGCGGTCGCCGGCAGCCCGTCGTCGAACAGGCCGCGCAGAAACACCGCCTCGATCAGGATCGAGAATGCCCAGGCGACGCTGAATCTGCCGAATGAATTGATGTCGAGCACGTTGGCGAGCACGATCGTCAGCACGAAGGCAGACCCGCTCAGCAGCGCCTGATCGATCAGGCCGAGCGCGACATTGCCCCCGGCATGCCGCAGCCGGCGGAGCAATCCGCTCATGGCACCGGCGACCCGGGTCTGAGCCGCCGCCCGGTCCAGCCTGTTGGTCAACGCACTCACGCCTCACTCACCCGCAATCTGTTGAATGTCCGCCGCGGCGCCATCTGCAGCCTGGCCTCCGGGCCGAAATAGCACCAGAACACCAGCACGCAGCCGAAATAATTGTGCAGCAGCTGGCTGGAGTCATTGGCCGACGCGATCACGACGAACAGCAGCATCGCGAATGGTGCCATGCAGTACATCCCTCTCCGCTCGAACGCGAAGACGATGCTGTTCCACAATGCGCGCGCCAGCAGCAGCATATAGAGCGCACCGCCGAGTAGGCCGAACTGGAGAAAGGCGTCAAGATAGGAATTCTCGAACGAGCCGAACTCGGTATTCCACGGCGCCATGCTCGTCAGCTCGTTCACCGGCGAATTCGGCAGTTCGTTGAAGAATCCCGAAAACCCGTAGCCGAGCCAGGGGTGCTGCCAGAAGAAGTGCGGCCAGACCGACCAGAGGAACGAGCGGCCGGTCAGGTTTCCGCTGCGGCCCACCAGCCCGTACAACTCGTCGCTCGGCAGGGCGAACACGACAAGCGCAACAAGAGCGAGGCCAAGCCAATAGATCGAGGCAGCCCCCCTATGCCCGAGCACCACGAGCACGAGCCCGAAGGTCACGGCAAGCGCCGTCAACATGCTGATCAGCGGACCTGCGGCGCCGGCCGCGGCGAGCGCAAAAAGATGACATCCCATCAGCAGCAGCGTCCAGCCGAACTGGCGGCGCGGTCCTGCCAGCATGCGCACGAAGCAGATCAGCACCATGAGACCGAAGAATGCGCCCGCGAGGTTCTTGTGACCGAACACGCCGGCATAGGCCTGGGTTCCGAGCACCGTCGGCCGATGCAGCGGGTCGTAATCCCATTGCGAGCCGATCACCGGAAACAGCAGGACGTGAACGATCAGCACCACGATCCCGATCCGGAACAGCGCATCGACGAGACGATCGACCGGGCAGCTGATCACGACCCACGCCGAGAACATCGTGGTCAACAGATACATCGCGAACTTGATCGACGAGCCGGCGGGGTCGGCGCTCAGCGCCAGTGATACCAGGGCGAAGGCGATGAACGTCAGATAGAGATGCGACTGCAGCATCAGCAGGCCGAAGCGCTTCCGATCGATTGCAATGTGCAGCACCAGGAGGATGTAGAGCAGCAGCCAGGCGCCGCGGAACAGCGTGGATTCCCCGGCCCTTTCCGCGAACGAGATGCCCTCGATGAAATTGAACAGGAAATAGATGCAGCCGAGCACCATCACCAGATAGGCGTGCAGAAAGACATCGGTTCGCAGCCACCATCTGCCGATCATTGCACGGCCTCCTGCCGGACCGGAGCCCTCAAGAGATGATCGACCGCGGCCGCAAAACGCGCCGCGGCGTCGGCAAGCGCATCGCGTCGCACGCTCTGCTGGGCCTGCCGCGACATCGCCTCCCAGTGCGCGGGATGTTCGAGCAAGCCGCGCGCCGCGTCGACCCAAACCTGTTCATCGAGCGCGCAAACATAGCCGTTGTCCTGGTCACGGACCAACTCGCCGCCTGCCCCGACATGGGGCGACACCAGGCACGGAACCCCGCACTGCAGGGCCTCGTTGCACACCAGGCCCCACGGTTCCAGCAGTGAAGGCAGCAGCAGCAGCCGCGACTGCAGAAAAACGTCCGATATCGCCTGCCACGGCAGGTAGCGGTCGTGGCTGACATCGATGCCGGCACCGCCGAGCCGCGCCAGCATGCGCCGTTCGGCGGCGCCGGACCCGACCACACGCACCTTCAGCCCGGGCACGATCCGGCCAAGCGCGATCGCGACGTTCTCGAAGAAGATCGCATTCTTGGCGCCGTCATTGAGGCGGGCGCACCACAGCAGATGAAATGGACGGTCGTCGAATGCCGGCACAACCGCCGGCGGATCCCATGCCGGCACCAACGGCACCACGAACAGGTCGTCGGCGCGAACACCCTCGCCGCGGAAATACGCCCTGCCCTTGTCGCTGCAACACACCACTGCGTCGCACTGGCGCAGCAGCCAGGGCCGCGCCAGACGGTGATAGGCGGTGTTGGGCATCGTCTCGCGCCAGCCGTCGATCGTCAGCGCGAGCGCCTTGCCGTTGGCGCGCGCCCATGCCGCGCCGGCCAGCATCGAGGGATAAAGACCGTTCACGAACAGCAGGTCGGGCGCGAGCGCATTCAAGGCGCGCCCGACCCCGATATTGACATGGGTGTGACGCGACCGCGACAGCGGGATCGATACACCCGGCACCGTGCGCGTGATGTAACGCGGCGTGAACGAGCCGGCCCAGGAGCGATCGGCCTCCTGTGGCGTGCAGGACAGCACGGCGAGATCCAGCCCGCGGCTGACCAGCTCGTTGTAGAGACGGTTGGTGTAAGGTGTGATCATGTTGTTGAAGACGACCACGCGCGGCGCCATGGCTTACCGGTCCCGCGGCAGCGCCTGCGCCTCGTCACGCCGGCAGAGCGCCCCGCAATGATAGGTCGCAAGCCTGGTCGCGAACGCCGGGCCGACCGACAACAGCGACTTCCGCACAATGCTTTTGGCGAGCCCCTTCACCCGCGACGAATGGAACGCATGAACCGGCAGGCTGTGATCATAGGTGCCGAAGCCGGTGACGCGGAGCCCGGCCGTCTCCAGCACCAGGCGGAACGTGTCGGGCGTGTAGAAATTGATATGGCCGATGTCGAGCGTCGATTGCAACGCCCGGCGATTGGTCCGCGCGTGCAGCTCGCACGGCACCTCGACATAGACAAAGGTCCGCGCGACCCGGGCGAGCTCGTGCAGGAATGCGCGCGGTTCGGGCACGTGCTCCAGGACGTGGCTGGCATAGACGAGGTCGAACGATCCGTCGGCGAACGGGATCGTCACGCCGTCATAGCTGGACCAGCGGAACGGAGCCGAAGCGGCGCCGTCGATCTCCAGATTGGTCGCGGGATCGATCACGTCGATGCCGGTGAAGTCGCGGCCGACGCCGATCGCCGACAGCCGCGCCAGCACGGCGCCGGTGCCGCAGCCGACCTCGAGCACATTGCCGACCTTCGCGGCGGCTGCGCCGAGCAAGCCGGCGATATGATCGGCCTTGTCGACCGCGCAGACGCGGCGCCAGTCGCGCTCCTGCGCCGAATAGACGCCCTCATAATGCGCGTTGTGCTGTCCGATGCAAAATTCCATCGTCATGGCCTAGCGCTCGCCTCCGGCGGCATTCGGGCAGGCTCGTCGAGGCGGTCGTTCGATTTGTGCTCCCAATTGCGCCGCTCCGCCGGCGAGCGGCGGTCGAGATCGTACCCGATGTCAGCCATGGTGCGGGTCAGGATATCGACGTTACGTTGCGGGACAGCTGCGAGGCCAGCGAGCAACTTGTCGCGGTGCGCCCAGCCCGGTCCCTTCAGGAGATCGATTGCCTCGGTGTACAGTCCGGTCTTCACGAGACGCGCGAACTCGGCAATCACGTCGGACGAAAGGTCAGGCGGCAGCGCGTCGAACATTGCGAGCGCCATCGCGCTGCGCTTGACCACGATCCAGCCCTCGTTGGGTCCGAGCCGGTACGACATCCGCAGCAGGTCGAAATTGGCGTCGCTCAAGCCCTGCCGTATATTGCGAAGCCAGAACAGCACGAGCCAGAGATAGGGATCGGCCGGCGCGCAGCCGAGCGATTTGCGGACAGCTTCGTCAAGCTCGCCCATCCGGGCGTCGACCTGCTCGCCGGATGCGAGCGCGTTCTCGGCGAGCCGCAGCCGGATCACCGCCGCGCTGCGATCGATGGGCGGCATGCAATCCTTCTCCGCCACGGCGCGCGACAGCAGCAGACCGAGGTCATCGAGCTCGGCGTCGCTGACCGGTTCGTTGCGAAGGATCAGGTCCTTTGCGCCGTCGAGTCGGGTCTGGTCGACAAAGTCCGGCAAGGTGGTCGTGCCCCAGGCGACGGACGAGCACGCGACCGCGGCCAGCAAGCCGCGCGCAAGCCAGGCGGCTGCGCGCCCGGGCAACCTGCCGTGCGTCTCACTCGGTGTAGCCATATCGCCCATAGTGCGAGTTGTAATAGTAGTTCTTGCCGCCATAGCCGCTATAGCGGCTCATCGCGGCGATATCGGCCTTGTTGAGCACGACGCCGAGCAGGTTCTCGTTGACCGCTCGCGCACTGCGCAGCGCACGCTCGACCACCTGCACCTGGGTCTTGCCCCATTCCACGATGAAGACGAAGGAATCGACGAAGTGGGCGGTGATGCGGACATCGACCACCGGCGTGAGCGGCGGGAAATCGACGATCACGTAGTCATAATGGCTGCGGGCCCCGTCGATGAAATCCCTCATCTGGTCGGAGGCCAGCACTTCGTGCGAATGGGCGATGCGCGATCGCGTGGCGCCAGGCAGGAAGGCGAGGCCGGTCTCGGGATCGCGCCAGAGCGTGTCCTGCAAGGTCGCATTGTTCGACAGCACGTCGAGGATGCCGCGCTCGGCAGTCGCGGCGACCTTGCGGCTGAGCGATGGATTGCGCAGATCGCAATCGATCAGGAGCACGCGGGCCCCGCTCTGGGCAACCAGTTGCGCAAACACGAAGGCCAGCGTCGACTTGCCCTCGTTGGGCAGCGCCGAGGTCAGCCCGAGGATCTTCGACGGCTTGGTGACGTTGAGGTCGGCATTGACCTTGATCGAGCGGATCGCTTCCGAGAACCGCGAGAACGGCGAATCGATCGCCGCCCACAGCACCGGCTCGTCGCCGCGCCGGATCGTGCGCGGGCCGATCGGCAGATTGGGACGACCGGCGACCGGCGCCTTGATCTGGCCCGGCGAGACGCGGGGAACGATGGCGACGCAGTCGGCCTCGAGGATCGTCTCGACCATTTCAGCGGTGCGGAACACCCGGTCATAGAGGTCGCGCAACACGCCGAGCCCGAGCCCGGCGATCAGGCCGCCGAGCGCCGAGAGCGCGAGCACGACCAAGGTCTGCGGATGGCTCTTGCTGAGCGGACGCGAGGCACGGGTGATAACCCGCGCCTCGCTGACCGGGAACGATTGCTGCTGCACGTTTTCCATGTAGCGCTGCAGGAAATTGTCGTAGAGCGAGCGATAGGTCTGCGCCGAGCTCTCGAGCTCGCGCAGCGTGACCTGCGCCTGGTTGGTCGACTGCGACTGCGATACCGAGTCGTTCACGGCGCGCTCGATCTCGTTCTGGCGCTGCTGGGCGATCGCATAGTCGCTCTTGTAGCTTTCGGCGAGCCGCTTCAGTTCATCGATGATCGACGACTGGATCTCGCGCATCTGGTTGCGCAGGTTGACGGCGGCCAAATGATTGTAGCCGTAGCGCGACGACCAGTCGGCCTCGCGGTTGGCAAGCTCGAGATATTGCGAGCGCAGCTTGGTGATGACCTGGTTGTTCAGGGTATCGGCCACCGTCGCATCGGGGACGCCTCCCTTCACCACCGCCTCGATGCGGTCGAGCTTGGCCTTGGCGTCGGTGACCTGCGACTTCACCTGGAGCAGCTGGGTGTTGAGCTCGCCGAGCTGCTGCTCGTTGAGCAGCTTGCCGCTGGAGGTGACGATGTTGTTGGTCTTCTTGTAGTCGAGCACCGCGCGCTCGGCGTTGGATGCCTGCGTGCGCAGCTCCTGGATGCGGTCCTGCAGCCAGACACTGGCGCGGCGCGTCGCCTGATATTTGGAATCGAGCTGATCGACGATATAGGCGTCGGCGACGGCGTTCGCGATCTGCGCCGCACGCTCGGGATCGAGCGAGCGGAAGCTGACCTCGATCACATAGGTCATGCCGCGGCGGCGGACGTCGAGCTGCTTCTGGAACGTGCGGACCGCGCGCCGGGTCCGGTCGAATTCGGTGGGCGGCGCCCCGCCGGCGAGCAGGCCGGACACGAAATCGAGCACGGCTCCTACCGCGCCGGCCCTGGAGCCGACGAATTCCGGATCCTCGTTGAGCTTGAGGTCGCGGATCACCGCGAGCGCCACATTCTCCGACTTCAGGATTTCGACCTGGCTCTCGACCGCGGCGGAATCGACGGGGGCCTCGCTCACCGGCGATTGCTGCTGGAAGGCCTGGAATTTGCGCGTGTCGATGATCATCGTGGCAAGCGCCGTATAGCTCGGCGCCGCCGTCGCCAGATAGCAGATGCCGCCGAACAGGCAGAGCGCGGCGGTCCCGAGGATGACCCAATATTGCCGGAGCAGATAGGTGACGAAGGCGTCAAAGGTTTCCGCCAGCGACGGCAATTCAGCCGGACGATTTCTCAGATCGACAGACGGCGAAATCTGGTTGCGCTGAAGCATCTCGTCCTATCGCCGCGCCGGCAGGATGGATCCTGCCCTCGCGCCCTCCAATGATCCTGGGAAGCGTCCCGCCGCCGACACCGAAGCGCGTTGCTGCAGAAAGTTCTCCATTGGCGATCGGACGTCCGCTCAGGGGGTAACTGTTGAAATGAGTGTGGTGCCGGTGCCCGTGGCGGTACCGGTCGTCGTGCTGCCCGAACTGCTGACCGACGAGGTGAAGCTGAAGATGCCGGTGTTCACGCTGTTGCCGTCGATGGCCTCGAGCGTTCCGCCGCCGGCGCCGCTGGCGCCCAGCGCGCTGGTCTGGCCGCCGGATGCACCGGCGCTGCCCGCGCCGCCGGCGCCGGTCGCCGCGGTGCCGCTGTCACCCGATGCAGCGGCAAACGCCATCACGGTGTCGAGATCCTTGGTGTCGGCAATCGCCTGCTGGATGCGCGTCGCGTAGGGCTGGTTGCTGCGCACCACGATGCGCGCGGCCTGGGCGAGGCCGGCAGCGATCGCCGTCTTCTGGTCCTTGCTTGCCTTGGCGAGCAGCGCGATCAGCGGATCGAGCGATGTCGGATCGTTGAGGGCGAAGTCGCGCGCCCGCGAGGTCAACTCCACGCCCGCGTTCGGATACTGGGTCAGCAACTGCTCGGGATTGGCCTTGAAATTGGTGACCGCCTGGGACGGCTGTATCAGCCCGCCAGGTGTCTCCGCCAGCGCCGCGCCACCGGGTGTCGCGAGCACCAGCATCACCAACATCGCAAGGCGCGGGGCGGAAAAGCCGCCGGATCGCTCAAATGTGAACACAGCTATCTCCCTAACGAATACTAACAGTTCGTTAGCATAGTCAGAGTTATCGCGCCAATTAAATAGCCGCGCCGGCCGCGGCCGGGCCGTGGCGCGCGAAATCAACGTTAACCGGCAGCCCGACCGTAACACTGGCGTCACGGTCGGAGCCGCCACCGCCGGCGCCCCGGCCGGAGCGGAAGGATTGCGACAGGCCTGCCCCGAGCAAGGCCGCGATAACAACGGCATAGCCGGTGATCTGGAGCGAGAAATCGATCATCGAATGGAGTGCGCCGGCGACCGACGCGCAGAGCGCCGCGAGCGGCACGATCACGTCGCGGCGACGGGTCCGCACGCCATGCGCGAGCACGACGAACGCCGCGAGCAGCGCGATCATGGCGGCGCCGGCCATTAACATTCCGCCGTCGGACGCCAGTTCGAGCCAGCTGTTGTGTGCCCGGTTCCAAGTCCCGCGCAGCGAGATGTCGTCGGTGCGATAGGCCGGGTAAACCCATTCGAAGGTCCCGAAACCATCGCCGAGCCACGGGTGATCCCAGATCATCCGCAACGTTGCGCGATAGGTCGAGAACCGTCCCTCATCGGACAGGCCCATCGTGCTGAAGCGCGCGCCGACACCGCCGCCGAGAAGCTGCAGCAGTGCCAGTGCGACCAGGCTGCCGACCCCGAGCGCCACGATCATGCCGCAGCGGCGCGGCACCCGGTTGCGAAAAAAGATCGCGACAGCCGCGACCGCGGCGAGCAGCGAGACCCCGACGCCGCCGCGCGAGCCGGTCAGAAACATCGCCAGCAGGCAAGCGAGCCAGCCGAACGCATGGCCGGCGAGCCGGCGCCGCGCCGGCATATCGAGGCGCGCGAGCAGCCGTGACAGGCCGGCACGGCGCGGCGGCCAATGCCGCTCGATCAGCTCGCAGCCGAACAACAGCCAGATCAGCGCACAGCAACCGTAATAGATGCCGGCAGTGTTGCGATTGACGAAGGGAGATGTCAGCCACGCCAGCTGCGCCTGCTTCTCGTGCAGCAGGTAGATCTGGGTGGGATCGATCGTGAAAGTGATGATGCCGCAGATCGCATAAACCAGCCCCGCTGCGGCCACCGCCCGCAACAACCCGCGCGCCAGTCCGCGGTTGGCACCGAGCACGACGCCGATGGCGAAGCTGAGCAGGCAAACGATTCCGACGCCGATCGAATAGAACGGCTGACCGCGCGCGATCGACACGGCCGGCGGCAGCTCGGCAGGCAGCAATCTGCCGGCCTGCGCCCACAACGCGTTCGGCGCCGCACCCGACCAGGGCCGGACGACCGACTGCTCGTGCAGCACCAGCATGGCAAGCGCCGTCAACAACGCCGTCACGGCGAGGATCATGAGCTGACTGCCGCGCAGGCGCATCGGCAACACCCCGAGCAGTGCAATCCCGAGCAGGATCGACCAGATCGCGGGCGCAACCGTACCGACCGAGCCGAGCGGCAGCGGCGCCAAAGCGACGACGGCGCAGAACAGCCACGATGACCAGCGCACCGGCCACGGCAACGCCGTCGCCTCGCTTGAGCCGGAAGCTAATCGCAAACGTGTCATGAAGCCGGCCGTGCCGGCTCACGCCCCAATATCAGGGCGCAAGCTTGATCGAATTACGAAGTAAGGTTGCGTTGTAGGCGGCCACGATCGGATCGTTCGCCGTTGCGGTCACGAGGCGGATCTGCTGCATCACCTTGGCGTCCTCGACGGATGCCGCGTTCGACGCATAGAGCACGTCCTTGTTGCGCAACTGGAAACGCGTGGCCAGGAAATAGCCGGCCGGATCGCGGAAATTGATGTTGTAGACGACCGGGATGATCGGCCCTGAATATTTGCTGACGTCGACACCAAGCTTGGCGGCCACTTCCGGCAGTTCGCCGCGATAGACGAACACCGAGGCCGGATCGGCCGAGGAGTCGTTCAGGCCGCCCGCCTTGGCAACGGCTTCGGCGAGCGAGATGCGCCAGGCCTCGAAATTGAACTGGCCCTGCGCGCCCGACGCGCCGAAGGCGACGAAGGTTTGCGGCTCGCGGTAGACATAAATGGTGTCGCCGGGATGGGCGTAGATATTGCTCTTGGGCTCGTAGACCAGCTGGCCGAACGGCACCGTAGTACGTTTGCCGTCGCGCTCGAGCATGACCCATGTGTCAAAACCCTGCCCTTTCGGGCCGCCGGCGCGCGTGATCGCGTCAAGCACGTGCTCACCCGCGGCATTGGCGGGGAAGCGGTTCGGCGAATTGACCTCGCCGAGCACGGAGATCAGCGAGGTGCGCTGCTCGATCAGGGCGACCACGGCCTGCGGCTCGATCGCGCGATTCTTCAACGCATCGACGATCGAGCGCTGCACTTCGGTCGGTGTGCGGTTCTTGGCGCGGATCGCGCCGGCATAGGGCACCGAGATATTGCCGTCGGTATCGACGTTCTGGTTCGGCAGCGTGATGTAGTTGCCGGGACGCACGCCGGCCTCGACCGGAATGAACAGGCCGCCGGCGGCGGCCTCGAAGATCGTGACGCTGACGACGTCGCCGATGCCGAAGCGGATGTCCTTCGGCGGCGGGCCCTGGATGCCACCGGCGAGTTGCGGCGCGAACGACGCCAGCACGTTCTCGATCTGCGGTGTGATCTTGACCATCGCATAGGGCAGGCTTTCAGGATCGCGCTGCCCGGCCACGACATCGGAGCTCGTCGGACCGTTGGTCGGCATGTAATGGCAACCGCTGACCCAACAGGCGGCCGCAAGCAATAACATCACCCGAATGAAAATCGCACGCGACATCTAAATACTCCGGCCGTGCCGTAACACGCCGACCATCACAATCACAAGTTTCCGCGATATATTGCGATGCAATTGATAAATAATGTTAGCGAGGTGAGGCAATTCGGCGACACCGGCGCACCGCCGTGAGACAAAGCCCCGCGCGCCGTCACTCCGGCTTTGCTTTCGTCCGATCTCCCCGTTATCTGTGAATGAGATGGTTTGAGTTAACCGATTGAGGGTTCGATGGCCCGCAGGAAGCTACCCGCGATCGCGTTGGGAATGGTCGCCTTGCCGCTGATAGGCGCCCTCGGCGGCTCCGGGGTTTTCGCCGCAGAACTAAGCGTTTCCCCGGCCCCGCGCGCCGTGCAACGGGTCAGCGGCAATTGTCAGCGGCTGCAATATTGTCGTGGCGACGTCTGCCAGTGGAAACGGGTTTGCTGGCACGGCTGTCCCGATCGCTACTCCTGCGCGCCGCTCTACGGCGCCTATGGACCGTTTGGCGGCCGCGATTATTGGGCTGCCTATAGTTACGGCGATCTGCGCCCGTTCTGAATGTTAATCGACTAACAAAACCACAGGCCATCGAGCTCGGCCGGCACCGCGCCGGCCCGCTGGCGACGCGCGGGTTAACCCCGGCTTAGGCCCGGCCCGATACCATGCGGGCGCAGGGTTTGGTTATGTTATTTGTTTTCCTTGGCAATTTGATCGGCGGCACCGTTCTCGGTCTGCGCCAGCACTGTCTGGTGCTGGCGCCGGTGGCGCTCGCGGAACTCGCGCTGTTGGCCGCCATCGGAGTCGGGCGCCTGTCGTGGTCGGAAACCGCGCTGCTCATGATCGCTGCGATCGTAGCGCTGCAAATCGGATATCTGGCAGGCGCCTTCGCGCCGCTGTTCTGGTCTCGCACCTCGACGCCACGTCTCGCCCTGCGCCGTTCGCAATAGCAGGGCATGACACTGCCCGCTTTGGCGTGGCCGATTTCCGTTGACCTCGCGGCAAGCCCGGGGCATCCCGCTGCCTTGCGTCTCATCCTCTGCAGGACCTCCCCCTCTCGTGTGGAACGTCACGGCCTTCATCTGCATCTTGATCGGGGCGTCGATTCCGCTCGGTCTCATCGACGCATCGCTCGCGACGGGTCTCGTCGGCGCGGCGACGTCGCTAGGGCTGCTCGCAAGCCTGCTGGCGATCCGTCCGGGTGAGCTGTCGTTCCTGAAGTCGGTCGCCGGTCCCGCTGTTGCGGCGGCGCTTCTGCCGGTGCTCTGGATCGTCCTGCAGATGTTTCCGCTGGCGGCCCTGGCGCATCCGGTGTGGAAGTTCGCCGGCGAAACGCTGGGAGCACAGCTCAGCGGCAGCATCACGATCGACACCGGCGCAAGCTTCGGCGCGCTGCTGATCTGGCTGTCACTCATGTCAGCCATGATCACCGCCGCCGCTGTCGCGATCGACGCCCGCCGCGCCGATATGGTGGCCCGCACCGTTGCAGCAACCGCGGCCGTCGCGGCCCTGATCCTGCTGCTATCAAGCGATCCGGTCAAAGTCTGGTCTGGCGCTGCACGCGATGAGACGGCAAACGGATTCCTTGTCGTCGTTCTCGTTGGCGTTCCGCTCGGCCTTGCGCGCGCGCTCGACGTCGGCGGACACGCCGATGGCCGCACCGCCGCCCAATTGAGACGGCTGCGCTGGCTGCTCGCTGCCGGCGCGCTGCTCTGCGCCGCCAGCGCCTGCTGGGTTGGGCGGCGCGGCGCCGCGATCGCGATCGCCGCGGGCATCGCCCTCGTCCTGATGACCTTCGCCGCGCGGAAACTTCATCTGCACCGCAGGAGCAGCGCTGCTGCGGCGACAGCGATCGCGCTGATCGCCCTGGCGACGGCGATCGGCAATCGTCATCCCGACATTCCGCTTGCGGTCGCCTTTGTTCATGCACCGTCCGAGTTCGTGCAATCGACCCACAATCTGCTCGCCGACCTGCCCGCGCTCGGCAGCGGCGCCGGCACCACGGCAACGCTGGCGTCGACCTATATGGACTGGCAGGGCGCCACCACGCGGCCCGTGGTTGCGACCAGCGCCGCGGCCTTGATCGCGCAATTCGGTTCCGCCATGTTCTGGACTTTAGTCGCGGCTATCATCGTCGGCATCGCAGCGTTCACGGCCGGTGCGCGCAATCGCGGCCGCGACTGGTCCTACCCTGCATCGGCGGCAGCCGTCCTGCTGACGCTGCTGCTTGCTGGCTTCACCTTGCCGGAATTGCCGGCGCTGCCCGGAGTGATCGTGTTGGGAGCCGTGATCGGAACAGGACTGGCACAGCGGATCAGCCGTTCACGGTCGCAGGCGGGCTAGACGCCAGATGCGCAGCTTCCTCCAGCGTCTTGTCGGCCAGACCGGCGATCTCGAACATGAGGGCGACGAGACCTGCATCTACGCCGTCGGCGATATCCACGGTCACGCCGACCTGCTGCACGAGATCTGCGCCCGCATCGATGCCGACATCCGTCGGTTCCGGCCGGCGCGACCGATCCAGGTGTTCCTCGGCGACTATATCGATCGCGGACCGGATTCGCGCGATGTCATCGCCATGCTCGAACAACGCCGCCGCACCCGCAGCATAGTCTGCCTGCTCGGCAATCACGAGGCCTGCCTGCTGGAATTTCTCGTCAATCCCGACATGCTCGCGCAATGGCGGCAGTTTGGCGGCTTGCAAACGCTGATGTCCTACGGCCTGACGCCCTCGCCCAATCCCGACGCTTCCGAACGGAGGGCGCTCGCCCGGCAATTGATCCGCCAGATGCCGCCGGCCCATCTCGCCTTCCTGCGCTCGCTGCCGCTCTGTTATGTGCACAAACGCTATTTCTTCGTCCATGCCGGCGTCAGGCCCGGCGTCGCGCTCAACCAGCAGCGCAAGGAGGATCTGCTCTGGATCCGCGACGACTTCCTGATCTCGGAAGATGACTTCGGCAAGGTCGTGGTCCACGGCCATACGCCGGTGCATGAGGCCGAGCTGCTGCGCAACCGCATCAATGTCGACACCGGTGCCTATGCGACCGGCCGCCTGACCTGCGTCAAGCTCGAGGGAGCCCGGCGAACCCTGCTGATGACCGGCAACCGGGCCGCGCGCCATGGCTAATGCGATGGCTAACACGATGGCTGACGCGATCGGCCGGAATGCGAGGCGTCTCTCGCCGGCCTTCGTGCCGGCCGCCGCTGCGATCGGCGCGGCGACGCTCGCCTTGTCGACCTGGTGGCTTGCCGCCGATGCATTGCGCGCCAAACCGGCGATCGCCGCAGAGGTCGGCATGGTCAGAGGCGAGCTGTGGCTGCGCGACGGCTGGAGCCAATTGCAGACGTCACCGGAGGCGGCCGAAGCCGCGTTCACGCGGGCGCTTCGCCTCTCGCCGATGGACGCCGGCGCCTGGTTCGGCCTCGCCTCGGCAACCGGACGGTTCGACTGGCTGAACCCGACCGCGTCGAAGGCGCTCAAGATGTCCTACTATACCGGCTTCAACCGCAGCGATCTGATCGCGCCGCGCCTGATCCTCCTGGCGCAAGTCGACACCACGCGCGATGTCGAATTGGTCGACCTGCTGCAGCGGCAGATCCGCCTGATCCTCACGCGGGCGCCGGAACTGAAGGGCGCGATCGGGCAGGCCTATCGCGTGGCTGGCGACGCCAACCGGCGCATCATCGAGGCGGAGTTCAAGGACGCCAACCAGAGCATTCCGCAGTAACGCGCGCCTGGCGCCCAGATGCCCAGCCGTCAGATACCCTTGTGACGCAACACCGCGCCGACCGTGCGCAGCAGGATGCGCAGGTCGAGCACGAAGCTCCAGCTCTTGATGTAGATGAGGTCATGCGCCACCCGCAGCTGCATGTCCTCGATCGCCGGCGTCGCGCCGCGCAGCCCTTGCACCTGCGCGAGACCGGTGATGCCGGGCTTGACGTGCTGGCGCTCTGCATAGCTCGCGATCAGCTTCGAATATTTGTCGTCATGCGCCAGCGCGTGCGGCCGCGGCCCGACCAGCGACATGTCGCCGCGCAATACGTTCACCAGCTGCGGCAGTTCGTCGATGCTGCGGCGGCGCAGGGTCGCGCCGATCCCGGTCAGCCGCGGATCGTTCGGGCGGGCCTGCGTGATGATATCGCCATCCTCGAGCACGTGCATCGAGCGGAATTTGAGAATGGTGAATTGCTTGCCGTCGAAGCCGTTGCGGCGCTGCCGGAACAGGACCGGCCCCCTGGAGTCGAGCTTGATCGCAATCGCCGTTCCGATCAGCAGCGGCGCGAACAGCACCAGGAGGCCGCTGGACGCCACGATGTCGAACAGTCGCTTGCCGGCGCGCTCGAGCGAAGTAAGCGGCGAGCGCTGCATTTCCAGCGTCGGGATCGGGCCGGTCGCCACCATCCGCAGCGCCAGGAACCGCTCCGCGGTCCGGTCCGGCAGCAGCCGCACCGGCAGCGGCGATGCCCGCAGCTGATCGCACACGAACTGGATGCGCGGCTCCTGCTGCCAGGGCATGGCCAGGATGATCTCGTCGGCGCCGCACTCGCGGGCTGCAAGAATGGCCGACGCGACGGCGGCGCGGTCGCCGGCGTCGTCGGACGATCCGGAGAGCTGGACCCGTCGCACCTCGCTGAGGCCGAAATCGCGCAGCAGGCTCGCTTGCCGCACCCGGGACAATTCGTCCGCCATCCCGACCACGACCGCGCGGCGCGTGGCCAGCATGCCGCGGTCGATCGCGCGTTGCAGCGGCGCCTGCAGCAGCATCCGTCCGCCGACCAGCCCGAGGCCGCCGATCAGGCCAAATGACAGCACCGACCCGCGCGAGACGCCGGAACCCACCTTCAAAAGGAAGATGATCAGGGTCATCAGCAGAACGACCAGCAGCCATCCGCCGAGCAGGCTGCTCCAGCGCCGGTCGAGACCGGCCAGCACCTGCGCATTGTAAAGGCCCTGCGACTTCGCCACGAACATGTGAAGGATGGCGGCGAGGACCCCGATCCCTAGAAAACCCTCGAAGCTGTTGCTATAAACCGTGTGGTAGTAAAAGAGGTGATAGGCCGCGCCGCCGACGATGCTGGACAGCACGACGATTATCATCTCGAACGCGACGGCAAACGCCTCGAGGGAGGCGAAAGCGAACGAGAAGGCGCCGAAGTTAACCGGTACCTTCGCCAATCGAGCGTCCGAAAGGTCGGCCATCGGGAATTAACATTCGTGTTAACAATTCATATGTGTATTATCAGGCGGGTCGTGAGCTCGCAAGAGCTGCTGCGGATATCGGATAGAGAGCGCGCATGAGTTCATCGGCTGGCGAAACCGAGGCCGCGCTGGTGGCCCTCCTCCATCTCATCCGCCTGATGGGCGCCGAGCTCGTCGCGGGCCAGCACCGCGACGACGTCGAGGTGCTGGTCAAGGCGATCGAGACAAAGCTGCGCGCGGCCCGCTTCCCGGCCGACATGCCGAATCAGGACATCGTCAGGGGCCTGGACCTTGCGCAGGCCAGACTGCGTCCGATCTTCGAAGAGCTGCGCGCAAGGTCGGAGAAGGCACATCTGAGCGACCAGCTGCTGCTGGCTCCCAGGCCTTCACGCATCCACTAACGGATAGCTTACGTCAGCTTTGGGCTTCACCACGGCGGGGCAAGCCGCTCCCGCCGCCGGACCTGAGCGCAAGCTTTTCCTCGATCTTCATTTTCTCGAGCAGCAAGTCGGTCACGATCCGGCGCAGCCGTTCATTTTCCAGCCGTAATTCATCAATACGGTTATGGACAGGGGGGATCCCATCTCTATCATCGGTGCGAGCGGCGAATTCGGTAACAGTACCATTCGCCTGGTGGCCGCGTGCGGCCTCCTGCTTGCGCCAGCGATGAAACGTCATCACGCTAACGCCCAGCACCTTGCACGCTTGGGCCTGGGACTGCCCCCGCGCCATGAGTTCCTCGGCCTGTTTGACCTTGGAACTGATCTCCTCAGTAGAATGACGCCTCATTGGTCATCTCATTGCCCCCTAGATTAGCAATCATCGCATGGCCTATAAGCTATGTAAATGCAACAGGAAATTCAAATTGAGGGTTTCCCGGGGGCCTTTCGGGAGCCTCGAACTTGCCGGTCGGCAGCAACACATAGTGCGAAGAAACGCCGAAGCTGCAAGGTATTGAGCGGAATATACGGGGAATATTCCTCCGCTGAAAGGGCCCGATAAAAAAAGTTATACGACTTTCTGTGTATGAGAGTTTGATCGGGATAACTGGCGCACTGTTTGCATTCTCAAACGGGAAGCAAATGAGAATATTCAATCGGTCTCTCGACAGATTGTGAGTGCGCCATGCCTCGCCGCGATAATCGCCCCACCGGTCAAGCGCAACTTTCACAAATTTCTAACAAATTAATCCCGCGAGTTTCGCGTCCGGCCGCTTGCGGGCGTACACGCCCAGCAGTAGTTACTAGGATGTTAGGTGTCACGAGGGTTTCAACATATTTGAGGATTATTTTCACGAAACCTAACGCTCATATCTCGATCCACGAATTATCAATTAAGCGCTTTCCCACCCGAGGCCATCAGGCGGAACCACGTCCGCCCGATAATCCGCGAACCATTCTGTGCTGACGCTTGTCAGAGCCAGCCTCTGATCAACATTTTTGCGAGGATCGACACCATGGCGCGTCTCAAGGTCTTCGAGGGGAACCAACCCGCGTCAAGCGAGGCGGCCGACATCCTGGAACGCCTCGTCGCGGAGAATTGCGAGCTCCGGCATACCGCGGTCGAACTGGTCTTGCAGAATTGGATCCTGCGCGAGCGTCTGTCCGATGTCGGGGCACGCAAGTCCGTGCCGCTGGAGCACTGACCGCCCCCACCCTCACGACCGCGATTATCCGCAGCAACGTCCGCCAGCTCGCCTAAACGAGCATCGGGCCAGCGCATCATTCAATTTAGAATTGAAATGTCCGCAACTGCAGGCGCGCGAGCATGCTCGCCGGATTGGCGAGGATGTGGCCGCATATTCTGCCGATGAGAAAGAGGCTGACGGACTTCAGCTGTGAACCCGGCGCAGCGCGACGCGCGGGGTGTTCTGCTCTCGAGACATGCCGAACGAACGCGACGAGCCCGGGCGTTCCTGGATTTCACGTAACTCAGCGATATCAAGCATCAGCGCAACGACTTCGTTGCGCAGCGATTGATTGGTCGCGAGCAACGCCTCTTCGATCGGCTGATGCAAATGTTGAACTTTGTGCTGCTTCATGGCGCGCCCTCGCTCTGCGGTTAAGGGTATGAGCGATGTGATTGAAGTTTCGATGACAGGGTTATTCCGCGCACATGGAAGGCGGTTAATGGGGCAGGTTTGCGACCAACATGGCTCCGAGTTAAATTTTCTCAATCAGGTTCCACAACCTGATCGCGAAGCGCCCGATCGGCGGCCTTTGATGTGTCGTACAGATGAGTTGGCAGCGGCAGCTATGAGGCGCGCGGCTGGACAACGCGGCTCAATGTGGGTCGGAAGCTCTACCAAGCGCATGATATTGCTTGGTGATCATTGATGGCTGCCAAGTCGTTCAACCGAACGTGCATTGTCCGGCTATCACAATGTCGCCGTGTTACAGCGATCGCGCTTCAAGGGACGCGCTCAGGTGCACACAAGATATTCCACCAAAGCTGCTCCTTAGACGCAAAATCTGCTGCTGCCACGTCCATCAAGGATCGCAGAGTGTTTCGACCGGTTGCGAATATTGAAGCGGCTGACGGTGCCTTGAAGCGCTCGAGCAATCCAGCGAAATGAATTCAACGCTGGACATCGGATCAAGCGCGATTTCGCCTCCGCCGGACCCAACCGCGCTAACGCTATTCTAATTAAAATTAAAATGAGCGGGACCGAAGCGTCCGGCTTGAACAGAGGGAGCGGACGCCTTTCGCGCGCTTGTCGCTGCATTCGCACGCGCTTGCACAGCCCTCACGAACAGCAGCGACAGCGAAGATTCGCCATAAGCATCGCTAATTCGCCACGCGTCGCGATCGCGCGCTATTTCGATTTAGGAGGCGTATCGTCGTCCATCTTGCCACCATTGGCGACGCACTTGTTGAAATAGTCCCGCTGGGCTTTGGCGCCTCCCCGCGCGCTCCCGGAAGCGGGATTGCCGGGCTGTAGCGGCGGAAATGCCTTCGCGACCAAGGCATCGCAGGCGCGCGCCACCTGCACGTCGATCGCATGCGCGGGAACCATTGCGCTGGAGATCATGATCACGGCTGAGACGATCGCAAAACCCCAGATAACTCGCATTGCCACACTCCGTTCCAAACTGAATCAGTTTTTTCTCTCGAGCCCGGACTCGCAATGAGCGCACTAAAGCATGATCCGGAGAAGTGCGAAGCGGTCTTCCGTCGCAACAAAACGCGGATCGCGTTTGCGCGAAGATCAAGCTCTGACCGCGAGCTGGAACACGACGACGCTTCTCGCGGCGCCTAGGTCCGATCGACGTCGTGATAGGCCCGATACCAGGCGACAAACCTGGCAATGCCATCCTCGATCCGCGTCTGCGGGCGGAAGCCGATTTCACGCTCCAGGTCGGAGACGTCGGCCGACGTCTCCAGTACATCTCCCGGTTGCATCGGCATCAACTGCTTTTCGGCCTGCCGCCCCAAGCCCTGCTCGAGCAGCGCCACCACATGCATCAGTTCTTCCGGCCTGCTGTTGCCGATATTGTAGACCCGCCACGGCGCCCGGCTCGAGCCCGGATCGGGATGCGCTCCCGACCAGTTGACATCGCCTTCCGGCGCGCGGCCGATCAACCGCACCATCGCCTCGACCACGTCGTCGACATAGGTGAAGTCGCGCCGCATGTTGCCATTGTTGAACAGCTGGATCGGCTTGCCCTTGGTGATCGCGTCGGCGAACGCATAGAGCGCCATGTCCGGCCGATACCACGTCCCATACACGGTGAAAAACCGCAGCCCGGTTGCCGGTACGCGATACAGATGGCTATAGGAATGGGCGATCAGCTCGTTGGCCTTCTTGGTCGCGGCGTACAGGCTGACCGGATGGTCGACATTGTCGTGGACCGAAAACGGCAACTTGGTGTTGGCGCCATAGACCGACGATGAGGACGCAAACAACAGGTGCTTGCACGCGGTGTGTCGGCAGCCCTCGAGGACGTTGAGGAAGCCCTCCAGATTGGAATCCGCATAGGCGTGCGGGTTCTGCAGGGAATAGCGCACGCCGGCCTGCGCGGCGAGATGCACCACGACCTCGAAGCGATAACGCTCGAATAGCGCCTTCATGCCGGCTCGGTCGGCGAGGTCGAGCTCCACGAAGGTGAAGCCACGGTGCTGCTTGAGCAGATCGAGGCGCGCGCGCTTGAGCGCGGGGTCGTAATAGTCGTTCAGATTGTCGAGGCCGATGACCGGCTGCCCTGCCCGCAGCAGATGCTCCGCCAGATGGAAGCCGATGAAGCCGGCGCAGCCCGTGACGAGTAGATTGCCTGCGATCACCACGTCTTGCCCGTGCCTTTCGCCTTGCGCCGGACCATTCGAATAAGCCGTTACACGCGGCAGCCGCAGCTGTCTTCGCGTTGCGCGCCGCCAGGCGTCAGTTGCTGGCGGCCGGAGGCTTGTAGTCCGGAAAGCGGCTCAGGACCGCGGCCTTCATGAACTTGAAGTGCGCAATCTCGGTCGCCAATTCCTTCAGCCGGCGCTGGCCGTTGGAGATCTCGGCGTCAAACAGGTCTTGATGATAGTTGTCAAGCGCCTCGCGTTCCAGATATTCGTCGGTGCCGTTGCCGAGAGTCACCGCGGCACGGGCCAGAACATCATCGACGCGGCGGCCAAGACCGGATTGCTCGCTTTCGGCCGCCTGCAACGCGGCCTCGATCGCGGCCATGATCGATCCGATCCGGGCGCGATCGGTCTCGGCATCGCGCTCGGCCGAGCGTGCCTTGAAACCTTCCTCGCCGCGCCGCGATTTGATCAGGTCCTGCGCGCGAGACCGCAAAAACAGCTGAAACATCTGTCAGTATCCGGTTCGGGCCCATTGAGGCAGCACAGGTCAAAATCGCCCGGTCTTAGTTAAAAAAGGGTGAATTGCCCTCGTGCCCGGCCCTCAGGTCGGCTTTCCACTTGATCCAGGCCTTGTCGTGCTTGTCATAGAGCTCGAGCCACCGTCCCTCACCGGCTGACGGCACCAGGCCCGTCCCGTTATCGTGCCCGTCCGCCAGTCCCGGCAGCGAGGAGTCCAGGTCCTCGAACTCCGACGTCTCCTCAAGCGTCAGCCCGACCAGCACACGCTTGCCACTGACATCGACGACATACCGCCTTGGCGAATGCCCCCTGAGATCACTCATGACGTGAAAGTTCCCTTGCGATCCGCGGGGCTGGCGACGAGATCAGGGGCACGCTGGCATGCAACCAACCCGCCTGCCGCGACGGACGCCGACATGATGACCGATTGCATGTTGCCAGCCAACCCCAACTCACCGCACACCGTCGCGCTACCTCGATCGAACTACTCCGCTAGAACGCGCGACGCATGTGGCCGAACGCACTGACCGGCTGTTCCCGCCTCGACGATTTCGCGGCTGATGGCGCCACATACGGTGCATAGATCCGATATTGCGCGCGGCGCTTGTGCGACCGCCACGAGCGCGCGGCGAAACCGGAGAAGAAGCCTGCGACGAACACCGCCGCGAGAATCAGAGCAGGAGAAACCATCACAACCGTTCACGTTCGCCCCGATGTTATTAACATTCGAAGTTGTGACGACATCATGATTGGACGCGCCGAAAGATTGTTCAGCCGCTGGAATTTTTGTGCAATCGAACGACGCATCAATGATCAGCGTCGACAATAATTGTTCTCGCGAGAGAACGTCTCAGGAGAACCACCAGAGCATGAATTTCAGGAACATCGAGCTGAGAAGATAAATCCACCCCGCCATCGCCAGCACCGTCAGTCCGACGAAGACACCTGAAACGCTTTTCTCCTTGAAGCGCGCCAGCAACGAGTTTTTTTCTTCTTGCGAGTAGAACATCTCAGGCTCAAGGCGTAGCTGATTCAAATCAGCTAGCAGTCAATTTCGATGATCTCGTGACGCGTCGCAGCAGCCATTCGCATCGCGCATCACAGATCACCGCTGCAAAACGCCGCCAGGCCGCACGCCATCGCGCAGTGGAAATTCCGTTCGACACGATCAGGAATTTTACGTCGGCGATCGCGGCGGCCCGCGCGCCGGAATTTCCCTTCGGATCCTCGCCCGATCGACGTCACATACGTCGATCAAGACGGTCGTGCAGCTTGACCAGGCGATGTGGCCGGCATGCAGGATAGCCGCGCGCCGGAGGCCGGCGCGACCGAACGGATTCTTCCCGGGAGCAATCTGCCCGCTTCGCCCTGCCTCTCAGTTTAACAATCAAGTCCTCGCACGCGGTCAACCAATGATAATCGCCTCACACGCGGAAAAAGGCGAACCAGACAATGCCGAGGATCAGGACGGCCAGCCCTGTCGAGGCCGTGAGCAGCGCGAGAACCGAAGGTCCAGGCTCGGCCTGCCGTGCCTCGGTCGGGGTTTCGACGATTTGACCGTGTCGTTCCGTTGCCATGGCAACCTCTTTGCTTAAGTGCCTGTAATTCCGGCGTTTGCCGCGCCCCTTCGACAGCCAACGCGTGATCGGGAGCGATGTTCCGAGAGCGTTGACGGCTGGGCCGACGGCAGTCCCGCCCGCCGCGTCAAACGGGCGCAGCGCGAGGACACGGTTAACGCCGTTGCGAGATTCACCGGGCCGTGTTGTTTCAAACTGGGGTTCCCGGTGTTATCCTTGACCGTTCCGTCGGTTGCGTAATCGGAGTTTCCCTGGAGTTTCCCCATGGCCCCTCGCGCCAATTGGAAGGGCTTTTTGCGCCTTTCGCTCGTGACTTGCCCGGTTGCCCTGTACCCGGCGACATCGGATACCGAAAAGGTCTCCTTCAACCAGATCAACCGCAAGACCGGCCACCGGATCAAATACGCCAAGGTCGACGCGGAGACCGGCGAGGAAGTCTCCACCGAAGACATCATGAAGGGCTACAAGGTCGACACCGACACCTATATCGAGGTCACCAAGGAAGAGCTCGACGACATCGCGCTGGATTCGACCCGCACCATCGAGATCGACGAATTCGTGCCGCGCAGCGAGATCGACAGCCGCTATCTGATCCGCCCCTACTACCTCGTTCCCGACGGCAAGGTCGGCCACGACGCCTTTGCGGTGATCCGCGAGACCATCCGCAGCCTGAACAAGGTCGCGATCGGCCGCGTGGTGTTGACCAATCGCGAGCACATCATCGCGCTCGAGCCGCTCGACAACGGGCTGATGGGCACACTGTTGCGCTACCCATATGAAGTGCGCAGCGAGAAGGAGTATTTCGACGACATCCAGGATGTGAAGATCACCAAGGACATGCTCGATCTCGCCAGGCACATCGTCGAGCAGAAGTCCGCCGACTTCGATCCGGAGGAGTTCGAGGACCGCTACGAGCAGGCGCTGATCGACCTGATCAACCAGAAGCGCAACGGCATCAAGGTCGCTAAGCCCGCGGCGAAGACCAGCGGCAACGTCATCAACCTGATGGACGCGCTGAAGAAGAGCCTTGCCAACGAGAAGCAGGCCGCGCCCGCCAAGGCCGAGGCAAAGGCCGCGAAGGGCAAGAAGCCGAAGAAGCGCATCGAGGGCCAGCGCGAAATGCTGCTGCCGATCTCGGGCAGCGGCAAGCGCGAGCCCAAGGAGGCCGCCAAACCCGAGCCGAAGAAGGCCGAGAAGACAACGCGCGCCCAGGGCACCGCGGCGCGCAAGAAGGCAGGCTAGCGCAGCGACCGCAAGATGAGCCCGGTCCACAGCGCCTGAGATGTTCCGGTCGAGATGCCCTGGTCGACGCCGTTTGACGAACCGATCGCGCTGCATCGCGGCGGCACACTGGTGACGCTGCAGCACGCCGCCGACTACATCATGAAGCTATCGGAAGACACCCAGCAGGAAACGCGCTGGCAGATCGCGGTCGAGCATCTGATCAATGCGGCGGAACAAGGCGCCGGCTGGTTGATGTTCGCGCGCATCGCGATGCTGCGCGCGTTGAACGGGGACGACTGAATCCGGAAAATGCCGAGCTGCCGGCAGGGCTTACTTGAATGCCGAGCTGACGGCATTGAATTGGCCGCTCACGCTGGTGCCGATGCCCCTGACGCCGGCGACGATCACGATGCTGATGCCTCCGGCGATGATGGCGTATTCAATGGCCGTTGCCCCGACCTCATCACGCAGAAACCTTGCCATCAACGCGCGCATGAAAAGCTCCTGTCCGACGCTCGCGGCTTTTTCTCCCGCGCCGTAGTAATATGCCGGCCAAACTAGGCCACATTGGTTGACGGCCCATTGAGGGAAAGGATGAACGGTCGCTTAAAAGTTGCAGCGAATTTCCGTGCTAGTTCTGCCTGCATCGGGTTGCCGCCGGGCGAGGCACTTGGCCGCGGCCGGAGCGCTTTCCAGCGAAGTGGACACCGGCTCGCGCAAAGAAAACGCGTCAAAACAAGTATCTAGAGCTCCGTTCTGATCCTGTCTGAGCGGAAACAGCTCCAGTCGTAAACGCATATCAGAACTACCTGATCCGGCCCCGGCCGCGCTTTACCGGTGCCGCGGAATCCTGTTCCTTTATCGGACAGGCGACAACGAGGCCGGAACGAACCGGCCGCATGCAAAGGGAGTGACCGTCATGAAGCTCGGCACCGCGATCGCGGAAATCATGAAGCGCGAGGGGATCGAGATCCTCACGGGCTACCCGGTCAACCACCTGATCGAATACGCCGCCAATGCCGACATCCGCCCGGTGATGGTGCGCCAGGAGCGCATCGGCGTGCACATGGCAGACGCGATCTCCCGCGTCACCTCGGGCGAGAAGATCGGCGCCTTCTGCATGCAGCACGGCCCCGGCGCGGAGAACGCGATGGGCGGCGTCGCGCAGTGCTACGGCGAATCCGTGCCCGTCCTGGTGCTGCCGATGGGCTATGCGCGTCGGCTGGCGAATATCGACCCGAACTTCAATTCCAGCCAGGCGATGAAGGCGTTTTCAAAATCGTCGGAGCCGATCAACATCGCAGCCGAGGTCTGCAACATCTTTCGGCGGGCGTTTACAAAATTGAAGAACGGCCGCGGCGGGCCGGTCATCGTCGAAATCCCCGCCGACATGTGGAACGAGGAGGTGCCGGAGCCTTTGAACTACACGCCGGTGCTGCGCACCCGCTACGGCGCCGACCCCGTCCATGTGAAGGAAGCAGCCGCCCTGCTCGTTGGCGCCAAGCGTCCGGTGATCTATGCCGGCCAGGGCGTGCACTATGCAAAGGCCTGGCCGCAGCTGAAGCGCCTCGCCGAACGGCTCGCGATCCCGGTCACCACCAGCCTCGGCGGCAAGTCGTCCTTCCCCGAGACGCACCCGCTCTCGCTCGGCTCCGGCGGCCTCGCGGTGCCGCGCGCGGTGCCGAAATTTCTTTCCGAAGCCGACGTGATCTTCGGCGTCGGCTGCTCCTTCACCGAGACGTCATTCGGCATCGCGATGCCGAAGGGCAAGACCATCATCCATTCGACGCTCGATCCGAACCACATCAACAAGGATGTCGAGGCCAAGGTCGGTTTGGTCGGCGACGCCGGCCTGGTGCTCGACGCGCTGCTGGAGGAGATCGGTAAGACCGTGACCTCGGACCGCAACGCAAGTGCGGTCGCCGAGGAGATTGCCGCTTCCCACAAGGAGTGGCTCGCCAAGTGGATGCCGAAGCTGACGCACAACGACGCGCCGCTCAATCCCTACCGCGTGCTGTGGGACCTGCAGCACACCGTCGACATCCACAACACCGTCATCACCCACGACGCCGGCAGCCCGCGCGACCAGCTTTCGCCGTTCTGGAAGTCCGTCGAGCCGCTGTCCTATATCGGCTGGGGCAAGACCACGCAGCTCGGCTACGGCCTTGGTCTCGCGATGGGCGCCAAGCTCGCCAAGCCGGACAAGCTCTGCATCAATGTCTGGGGCGACGCCGCGATCGGCTTTACGGGGATGGACTTCGAGACCGCGGTGCGCGAGCGGATTCCGATCATGTCGATCCTGCTCAACAATTTCTCGATGGCGATCGAATTGAAGGTGATGCCGATCTCGACCGAGAAATACCGCTCGACCGACATCTCCGGCGATTACGCCGCGATGGCCCGCGCCTTCGGCGGCTATGGCGAACGGGTGACCAAGCCCGAGGACATCATCCCCGCGATAAAGCGCGGCATCCAGAAGACCAAGGAGGGCGTGCCGGTGCTGCTGGAATTCATCACCAGCAAGGAGACCGAGGTGTCGCGGCCGGGGACGTGACGGCACCTCACACGCCGCTCTGCCACTTGATTTGACCGCGCCAGCGCAGGCAAGCTCCCTCCGGTGCAACTTCGGAGGGAGAGATGGCGCGCATCCTGGTGCTGGGGGCCGGCTTTGCCGGGCTATGGGCCGCGCTCGGCGCAGCCCGCAAGCGCGACGGTGCACGGGCAGCGGACACCGAGATCCTGGTCGTCGATCGCAACGCCTATCACAACATCCGGGTGCGCAATTACGAGGTCGATCTCGGCGATGTCGCGCTGCCGCTCAAGGACCTGCTCGATCCGGTTGGCGTCGGCCACATGGTGGCCGAGGTCGCGGCGATCGATCCGGCGACGCGCGCGGTCACGATCAAGACCAGCGCGGGCGCGGAGGTTGTGAGCTACGACCGGCTGGTGCTAACCACCGGCAGTGAGCTGGTCCGCCCCGCCATTTCGGGCCTTGCCGCCCACGGCTTCGATGTCGACACGTATGAGGCAGCGATGCGGCTCGACGCGCATCTGGCGGCGCTCGGCAACGAGCCGCCGTCAGAGGCACGCGCGAGCATCGCGGTCGTCGGCGCAGGGTTCACCGGGATCGAGGTCGCGACCGAGATGCCGGCCAAGCTGGCGCACGCCGGCATCACCGGCGATCATCGGATCATCCTGATCGATCCCAATCCCGTCGTCGGCGCGACCTTCGGCGCGCATGGCCGCCCGGTCATCAACGAGGCGCTGGCCACGCTCGGCGTCGAGACGCGGCTGAACGTCCGGGTCAGTGCCGTCGGCGCCGACAGCATCACGCTCGATAGCGGCGAGATCATTCCGACCAAAACCGTGGTGTGGTGCGCCGGCATGCGCGCCAGCCCCCTCGCCGCCTCGCTGCCGGCCAGGCGCGACGCGCTCGGCCGCATCAAGGTCGACCATACCATGCGCGTCGAAGGCCTTGCGGACGTCTTCGCCGCCGGCGACGTCGCCGCCTGCCTGATCGACGGCGAGCACCCGACCGTGATGTCGTGCCAGTTCGCGCGGCCGATGGGCCGCTTCGCCGGCCACAATGTGGTGGCGGACCTGTTTGGCGAGAAGTTGCTGCCGCTCAATATCGACTGGTATGTGACGGTGCTCGATCTCGGCGCCTGGGGTGCGCTCTACACCACCGGCTGGGACCGCGAGGTGCACACCACAGGCGCCGCCGCCAAGCTCACCAAGCAGACCATCAACCAGCAGCGCATCTATCCGCCACGCAACGGCGACCGCGCCGCGCTGCTCGCGGCGGCCGCGCCGACGATCCAGACGGCGCCGCCGACGCGCAAGTAGCTTGGGACTCACATTCGCCGATCGTCATTGCGAGCCACCCGGTCGGCGCGAAGCGCCGCCGGATGACAGGCTCCGCGAAGCAATCCACCCCTCCACGCCGGGATAAATGGATTGCTTTGTCGCGAGCTCCTCGCAATGACGGCGCGTACGCCTGCTACTGCGACAGCTTCACGAAGTTCGGAAACTTCATCTGGCCCTCGGCGATCGCCTTCGGCCAGACCGTGATCTGCTTGCCGCCCTGCCACTGGAACACGAGGCCGGTCACCGCGCCCGGGCCGGACTTGATGCCGTGGGTGAACTCGTCGTTCTTGCCGTAGAACTGGATCTTGCCGATCGTGCCCTCGAAGTCGGTCTTCTCGAGCTCGGTCACCATCTTGTCCGGATCGGTCGAGCCGGCGCGCTGGATTGCCTCGGCGATGATGTAGACCTCGTCATAGGCGGTGTAGCCGGTATAGGCCGGCGGCGTGCCGAACTTGGCCTTGAACGCCGCCGCGAACGGCTTGGTCTTCGGCGTGACGGCAACATCAGGAGTCGCCACCGCGAGCGAGGGCACGCCCTCGGCCGCGCCGTTGGTATCGCCCCAGAAGGTCGGGCTCAGCGCCTGCGCGCTGATGCCGAACATCGGGATCGGCACCTGCTGGTTCTTCCACTGCACGGTCGGCTGCACGCCGACATGGGAGATGCCGGTGACGATCACGTCGGGCTTGGCGGCTTCCATCTTGTTGAAGATCGGCGTGAAGTCGGTGGTGTCGGGCGAGAAGCGAATGTGCTCGACCACCTTCAGGCCCGCTTTCGGCAGGCAGGCCTCGTAGCCGACGTCGAGCGGCTTGGTCCAGGCCGCGTCCTCGCTCATGATCGCGACCGACTTGAACTTGAGCTGGTCGACCAACAGCTCCTTGGCCGCGTCGCAGACCAGCTGCGCCTGCGCGGCCGAGGTCAGGTAGCCGTGGAAGGTGTACTTGTTCTTCTCATAGTCGTTGTGCACCGCCTTGGTGATCTCGTTCGAGGCGGCGCCGGGCGTGATCAGCGGCATCTTCAGCCGCGCAGCCCACGGCTCGAGCGCCAGCACGACCTCGCTGATGTAACTCGCGATCACGGCCGAAACCTTGTCCTCGCTCACCGCGCGCTGGAAGGCGCGCACCGAGTCCGCCGACGAGCTCTTGTTGTCGTAGGTGACGATCTCGATCTTGCGGCCCATCACGCCGCCCTTGGCGTTGATCTCGTCGGCTGCGATCTGCGCGCCGCCCGGCGTCGCCGCGCCCGCGATCGACTGCACTTCGGCAATGATACCGATCTTGATCGGGTCCTTGGACTGCGCATAGGCCGGTGCCGCGAGGCAGAGCGCGAGCGCCGAGGCCAACAGGCTCACGCGGGTCGCGGTTGAATATGCTGTCATCATGATCTCCCTTGCTTTGCTTTCTTCTTTTCAAACTGCGAACGTCAGAGAAAGTCCTTGCCGGCCTCCGCGGCGAACCGGCCCGGATCGCCCTCCCAGACGATCCGCGCGTGCTCCAGCACATAGACGCGGTCGGCATGCGGAAGCGCAAACGTCACGTTCTGCTCGCCCAGCAGCACCGTGATCTTGGTGGTCTGGCGCAGCTTCTCCAGCGCCTTCGACAGCAGCTCGAGGATAACCGGCGCAAGCCCCAGCGTCGGCTCGTCCAGGATCAGGATCTGCGGCTGCATCATCAGCGCGCGGCCGATCGCCAGCATCTGCTGCTCGCCGCCGGACAACGTCTGCGCCATCTGGCCCTGGCGTTCCTTCAGGATCGGGAACAGCTCGAACAGCCAGGCGAGTTGCTTGGCCCGCGCCGCGTCGTCGAGATGTTGGCCGCCGAGGTCGAGATTTTCCCGCACCGTCATCTCGCCGAACAATTCGCGCGATTCCGGACATTGCACGAGGCCGGAGCGAGCGATCTTCGCGGGTCCCGTGCCGCGCAGTGGCTGTCCGCCGCGCAGGATCTCGCCGGTATACGGCAGGAAACCCGAGATGGTGTTGAACAGCGTGGTCTTGCCGGCGCCGTTGAGGCCGACGACGGAGACGAACTCGCCCTCATGGACGTGGATCGAGACGTTTTCCAGCGCCTGCGCCTTGCCGTAATGCACGCTGATATTCTCGACCTGCAGCAGCGGCACCTTGTCCTTGAACGAGGTCTCGGGCCGCGCGTGCGTCTGGATCGCGCCGCCGAGATAGACCCGCCGCACGGTCTCGTTCTTCATCACGTCCTCGGCGCGGCCGGTCGTGATCTCCTCGCCGAGATACATCGCGAGCACGCGGTCGACCAGCGCCGCGACGCTCTTGACGTTGTGGTCGACCAGCATCACCGCGCGGCCCTCGTCGCGGAAGCTGCGGATCAATGCGGAGAAGGTACCGACCTCGGCGCTGGTGAGACCAGCAAAGGGCTCGTCGACCAGCACGACCTTGGGGTCGCGCGCGATCGCTTTGGCCAATTCCAGCCGGCGCAGGTCGGCGAACGGCAGCGTCGGCGGGCGGCGGTCCATCACCGCCCCCAACCCGACGCGCTCGGCTATCCACTTGGCGCGCTCAGTCAGCGCCTTGTCGGGAAACAGCATGAACAGGCTGTCGGGCAACAGCGCGACCATGATGTTCTCCAGCACAGTCTGCCGGTTCAGGGGCCGCGAGTGCTGGAACACCATGCCAAAACCCTTGCGCGCGATCTTGTGCGCAGGCAGCCCGGCGACGTTCTCGCCCTCGAACAGCACCTCGCCCGCGGTCGGACGCTCGATGCCCATCACGCTCTTCATCGCGGTCGACTTGCCCGACCCGTTCGGCCCGATCAGGCCGAGAATCTCGCCGGGATGCAGGTCGAACGAGAGATTCTTCACGGCGGTCAGGCCGCCGAATCTTTTGGTCAATCCACGGACGGTGAGCGTTGCTGTGGTCACAGTCTGATCCATTTAAGAGCGCGCCTCGCGTGACAGGGCCGCTCCGAGGAAACCGCCGGGGAAGAACAGGACGACGAGCAGCGCCACCGCCGAGACGATGAAGGTCGCAAGCTCGCCGGTCGGGCGCAGGAATTCGCCGGCGACGATCAGGAAGATCGCGCCTAATGCGGCGCCGAGCACGGTGCGCCGGCCGCCGAGCACGGCGGACACGATCACGTTCACGCCGACCGCGACGTCGACCACGGTGCCGACCGAGGCGGTGCCGAAGTAGAACACGAGCAGCGCGCCCGACAGTCCCGAGAAGAAGGCGCTGACGATGAAGGCCGCGAGCTTGTGCTTGACGATGTTGAAGCCGAGCGCGCCGGCCTGCACCGGGTCCTGCCCGCTCGCCTGCAGCACGAGACCGACCGGCGATTGCGACAGGCCATAGAGGATGGCCGCGCTCACGGTCATGAAGCCGAGCGCGATCCAGTAATTGGCACCGGCATTGATGGTGATGACGTCAGGAATGGTGAGCCCGATCTCGCCGCCGGTGAGATCTGCGAACACCACGACGAAGTTCTGCAGCATCAAGACCGCCACCAGCGTGGTCAGGCCGAAATACGGCCCCCTCACCCGCAGCGCCGGCAGCGCCAGCACGAAGCCCGCGACGACCGAGGCCAGCGCGCCGAGCAGGATACAGACATAGACCGACCAGCCGAACTGGTTGTTGAGGATCCCTGCGGTGTAGGCGCCGGTGCCGATCAGGAAGGTCGGGCCGAAGTTCACCTCGCCGGCGAAGCCGAACAAGAGGTCCCAGGCCATCGCGAACACGCCGAAATAGAACGCGACGGTCAGCAGCCCGAGGATGTAGCCCGAGACGTAGAACGGTAGCGTCGCGGCGACCACTACGCAGAACAGCGAAATGAAGAACAGGCGCGAGGAAAAGAAGCTGGCCATCTCAGCGCCTCCCGAGCAGGCCCTGAGGCCGGATATACATCACGAACACCAGAAGCAGCAGCGCCGGAATGGTGCGATAGGCCGGCGAGATCATGTAGGCCGTGATGGTCTCGAGATAGCCGACGACGAAGGCTGCGATCAGCGAGCCCGACACGCTGCCGAGGCCGCCGAGCACGACGATCGAGAACGCGCTCGCGGTCAGCGGCCCGACGCTGTAGGAGCTGACGCCGAGGAACATGCCGAGCAGCACGCCGGCGATGCCGGCGAGAATGCCGTAGATGCCCCACACCACGATGTAGATTTGGGTGAGCTCGAGCCCGAGCAGCGTGACGCCGCGCGGGTTCATCGAGGCCGCCAGTACCGCCTTGCCGGTCCTGGTGCGGTTCACCAGTAGCCACAGCAGGCCGATCACGAGGCAGCAGACCAGCGCGGTGAAGATATTGTTGCGCGGTGTGCGGTTGCCGAAGATATCGACGACACCCTCGACGATCGGCAGCACCGTCTTGGCGTTGTTGGTGAAGAAATAGGCGATCAGCTCCTGGATCATGATGCCCCACAGCAGGGTGCCGGTGAGGACGAAGATTTCCTTTTCCTCGTTGGGGATCCGCGTTGAATTCTGGATCGGCTTGACGACCGCGAAATAGGTCGCGAACGACACGATCAGCGCGACGCCGACACCGAACAGCGCGCCGGTGTAGATGTCGAGGTGCAGCACGCTGGCCGCGGCCCAGGCCGCGACCGCCGCGGCCACCATGATGGCACCGTGGGAGAGATTGAGGACGCCGGAGACACCGAAGATCAGGGTGAAACCGGTGGCGCCGAGCGCATAGAGCGCGCTGATGGCAAAGCCATCGATCAGGATTTGTAAGGCAAGCATCTCAGATTGGCCGCGGCAGCAGGGCTGCCTGTTGTGGAGGACACAGAACCGAACAGGGATGCTCCCGGGTGGGGCCCGGGAGCATGATCATCAGTCAGTTCGTGGTGACCTTGATGAAGCTCGGGAACTTGAGATCGCTCTTGGCGACCTCCTTCGGCCAGACCGCGACCTGCTTGCCGCCCTGCCACTGCAGCATCAGTCCGGTGATCAGGCCCTTGCCGTACTTGATCGAATGGGTGAACGGATCGTCCTTGCCGTAGAACTGGACGCGTCCGATGGTGCCTTCCCAGTCGGTCTTCTCCAGCGCATCGACCATCTTGTCGGCCTCGACCGAGCCGGCGCGCTTCACCGCATCGGCGATGTAGTAGACCTCGTCATAGGCGGTGTAGCCCGCGTAGGACGGATAGTTGCCGTAGCGCTTCTTGAAGCCTTCCGCGAACGGCACCGACTTCGGCGTCACCGCGACGTTCGGGCCGGACACGCCCTGATACAGCACGCCTTCCGCCGCATCGTTGGTGTCCTTGCCGAAGGTCTCGTTGGTCGCCTGCGAGGAAATGCCGAACATCGGGATCGGCACCTGCTGGTTCTTCCACTGCACCGTCGGCTGCACGCCGACATGCGAGATGCCGGTGATGATCACGTCGGGCTTGGAGCCTTCGACCTTGTTGAAGATCGGCGTGAAGTCGGTGGTGTCGGGCGAGAAACGGATATGGTCGACGACCTTGAGCCCGATCTTCGGCAGGCACTCCTCGTAGCCGACATCGAGCGGCTTGGTCCACGCGGCATCCTCGCTCATGATGACCGCGGTCTTCATGTGCTTCTGATCGACCAGCAGCTCCTTGGCGGCGTCGCAGACCGACAGCGCCAGCGCGGCCGAGGTCAGGTAGCCGTGGAAGGTGTACTTGTTCTTCTCGTAATCGGCGTGGACGCTCTTGCTGATCTCGTTGGAGGCGGCGCCGGGCGTGACGAACGGCGTCTTCAGGCGCGAAGCCCAGGGCTCGAGCGCCAGCACCACTTCGCTGATGTAGCTCGAAATGACGACGTTGACCTTGTCTTCGTTGACCGCGCGCTGGAACGCGCGCACCGAATCCGCCGAGGACGAGTGGTTGTCGTAGCTGACGATCTCGATCTTGCGGCCGTCGATGCCGCCCTTGGCATTGATCTCGTCGGCGGCCAGCTGCGCCGCCTGCGGGATCGATGCACCGGCAATCGCCTGCGCTTCGGCGATCACGCCGATCTTGAGGGTGTCGGCAGCCAGCGCTCCGCTCGGCGCCGCAGCCAACAGGCCCAACACGGCCGCTCCTGCAAGTTTCTGCATCGCGTGCACGGGGAGTCGCAATGTTCTTGTCACCCTGTTTCTCTCCTCTTTTTCTTCGGCTGCTTCGAGCTCTTGGGGCGCGACTATAGCCGCGACAAAATGCGCAGCAAGTGAAACTGCGCGCAGATCGCCATGCAAGGACGGCGACTAAAGTAGTGGGTCGGCGCTCACCAAATGAACAAACATGAGGCAGCGGGGGAATAAAGTGGTGGTGCACCGATCGCTCAGATCGTCATTCCCCGCTGGCAAATTACGCGGGGCGAGCGAAGCGGAGAGAGCGGAACGAAAAGCACGGCTCGGGCAATTCATGTCGCGAGAACGCGGATTGTTGCCCGCTGGCCGTGCGACAAGCTCAATGCCGTCCCTGCGAAAGCGGGGACCCACAACCACGGATGCTCATTGTTACGCGATTTGGAACGACGAGTCCGATTCACAACATCCGCCGCGGCGACGACAGCGGTGTATGAGGCGACTGCCTCTACTCCGCCATCTCCGCCGGCGGGTGGGCGGCGGGACCAGCGAGCGGGCGCTCTTCCATCGTGATCATGCAGATCGAGGCGGTGGTCAGCAGCACGGCGGCGGCGCCGAACACGTAGCGGAACGCATGGATCATGTCGGCCATCGGGATCGCGCTGACGGTGCCGGCGGAGGCGGCATGATGCTCGCCGGCGAGCGAGATGTCGGTCCCCAGCGTCATCAGCAGGATGGTAGTGAAGGCGGCGACCGTGAAGGAGGCCATCATCGCGCGGAAGAAGTTCATCGCGCCGGTCACGGTACCGACCTGCGGCCGCGCCACCGCGTTCTGCAACGACACCACGCTGATCGGGAATGTGGTGCCGAGGCCGAGCGCGAACACGCTCATCAACAGCAATAATCCCCACAGCGGCAGCGTCGTCACCGCCATGCCGACGGCACAGATCGCGGCCACCGAGGTGCCGACGATGGCGACGCGCTTGTAGTGCTTGGCCTTCGCCATGGTCCGGCCGGCGATCGCCGCACCGAAGGTCGAGATCGCCGCGAGCGGGATCAGCGCGAGGCCGGCCTCGCTGGCGGTGAGATGATAGACCACCTCGTAATAGAGCGGCAGATGCACGGTGAGGCCGACCATGGCGCCGAGCGCACAGCCGCCCGCCCCCATCGCGAACGGCACCACCGAGCCGCCGAGCAGCGACAGCGGCAGGAACGGCTCGTCGGCGCGGCGCGCGTGCCAGACGAAGGCGCCGGCGAGCGCGATCGAGGCGCCCACCATCGCGGTGATGGTCGGCGACAGCCAGGACAGACGGGTGCCGCCCCAGGTCAGCACCAGCATCAACACGACGGCCGAGGCCATCAGCAGGATGCCGCCGAGCCAGTCGACCTTGCGCTTGCGGTGGAACACCGGGATTTTGCCCATCTTCGGCAGCAGCAGCGCCAGCGCCGCCGCCGCGAGCGGCAGGTTGATCCAGAAGATCATCGACCAGTGCAGATGCTCGGCGAACACGCCGCCGACCACCGGGCCGAGGATGCCGCCGGCCATCCAGACGCTGGAGAAATAGGCCTGATAGCGGCCGCGCTCGCGCGGGCTCACCACGTCGGAGATCACGGTCTGGACCACCGGCATGATGCCGCCGCCGCCGAGCCCCTGCAGACCGCGGGCAACGATCAGCATCGTCATGCTGGGCGCGATCGCGCATAGCACCGAGCCGACCACGAACAGGCTGAGCGAGGTGATGATCATGACGCGGCGGCCATAGATGTCGCTCAGCGTGCCGAACACCGGCGCCACCGCCGTCGAGGCCAAGAGATAGGCCGTGATCACCCAGGACAGATTGGTGACGTCGTGAAACTGGCGCCCGATCGTCGGCAGCGCGGTCGCGACGATGGTCTGGTCGAGCGCGGCCAGGAACATCGTCAGCATCAGGCTGATGACGATGGTGCGGACCTCGTCCGGATTGAGTGGTGCCGGCGGCGCCAGCGGCGGCGCTTCGCTGAGTTCGATCACCTCGCTCGGAAGGCAGGACAGCTCTTCGGCAATGTCGTCGGGCAATGTCTCTTGGTCGGCAGGAATCCGGCTCTGCCGTTCATACTTGTTCATTTGAGGCGTAATGCTGCTGCGCGGGCGCATCCCGCGATGGAATCATTCTCTGCTTTGCAATTTATGCAGCAATTCAATGCTGAGGCAGGCACCCCAGCGCATGGGTGCATCCCGCGGCGATGTTCTCGCGGTGACGTGATCGCGGACGCGGCGACGACGTCACGCTTTGGTCGTCTTGCCCAGCATTTTCGGCCGCTTCTTCAATTGTGCCCGTTTCGGCAGCAGCGCCGGCCATCGCACGATATGATCCTCGAGATCGGCGTCGTTGACGTCGAGCTCGGTGCCCTCCACTCGCCCGCGTACCGAAACTCCCGCTTCATGGACGGTGTTGGGATCGCCCGAGATCAGGGGATGCCACCAATAGAGGTCCCGCCCCTCGGCCACCAGCCGGTAGCCGCAGCTCGGCGGCAGCCAGTTCAGCGTCCGGACGTTTTCGGGAGTCAGGCGGACGCAATCCGGAACCTGGTCGGAACGGTTCGGGTAGTCCTTGCAGGTGCAGAGGCCGGAATCGAGCAGCTTGCAGGAGATATGGGTGAAATAGATCTTGCCGGTGTCCTCGTCCTCGAGCTTCTCCAGGCAGCACCGTGCGCAGCCGTCACACAGGCTCTCCCATTCGGCGTTGGACATCTCTTCCAACGTCTTGGTTTTCCAGAAGAATCCCTCCTGGTCCGACGGGCGCTTGGGCGATGCGGTCATGATATCCCTGAAATGGCGGTGCAACTCTTCTTGGGATGCCGGCAACGCTTGCGCAAGGGGGTGGTATTGCGGGGTCGAAAAAGCCGGTGGGCAGCGTTAGGGCTCCCATTAAATTCACAAGCCGCGCCATTGGTTTATGGCAGCCGCTCGGATAGAACAACGAACGAGTCCCCATCGACGCAAAAGCGCCTTGGGATTGCCGCAACATCGAAGCAAGACGCTGCCCTGTGCCCGGTTTGGGCGCCCGCAGCGCAGTCGAACTGATCAAGGGTCCGGTCCTTTCAGATCATGCCGTCCCATTGGAAACAGAGGGTCCGGAACTTCTTCCTGGACCTCGATGCGCGTATCGACTCGACGCTGTTCTCGTCGGGCAAGGGCCTGCGCGAGCTCTACGAGCGCTATTCCACCTTCATGGACCGCTTCTATGTCGGCCGCTGGAAGCGCTGGGTGTTCATCGAGCCGCTGTCGGAGGCCGCAACCCTTGGGCTCGGCGGCATGATCCTGATGCTGACGCTCGCGATCCCCGCCTTCCGCGAGACCGCCGACGAGGACTGGCTGAAGAAGTCCGACCTCGCGGTGACGTTCCTCGACCGCTACGGCAACCCGATCGGCAGCCGCGGCATCAAGCATAATGACTCGATCCCGCTGGAAGATTTTCCGGACAATCTGATCAAGGCGACGCTCGCGACCGAGGACCGCCGCTTCTACGATCATTTCGGCATCGACGTGCCGGGCCTTGCCCGCGCGCTCGTCACCAACGCGCAGGCCGGCGGCGTCCGCCAGGGCGGTTCGTCGATCACCCAGCAGCTCGCCAAGAACCTGTTCCTGAACAACGAGCGCACCATCGAGCGCAAGGTGAAGGAAGCCTTCCTCGCGATCTGGCTGGAGACGCGGCTCACCAAGAACGAGATCCTGAAGCTCTATCTCGACCGCGCCTATATGGGCGGCGGCACCTTCGGCGTCGACGGCGCGGCGCATTTCTATTTCAACAAGTCGGTGCGCGACGTGAATCTCGCGGAGGCCGCGATGCTCGCCGGCCTGTTCAAGGCGCCGACCAAATACGCCCCGCACATCAACCTGCCCGCGGCCCGCGCCCGCGCCAATGTCGTGCTCGACAACCTCGTCGATGCCGGCTTCATGACCGAGGGCCAGGTGTTCGGCGCCCGCCGCAATCCGGCGGTCGCGGTCGACCGGCGCGACGAGAACTCGCCGAACTACTATCTCGACTACGCCTTCGACGAGATGCGCAAGCTGGTCGACACCTTCCCGAAATCCTACACCGAGCGCGTCTTCGTGGTCCGCACCGCGATCGACATGAACGTGCAGAAGGCGGCCGAGGAAGCGATCGAGAACCAGCTGCGACAGTTCGGGCGCGACTATCACGCGACGCAGGCCGCGACCGTGGTGTCCGATCTCGACGGCGGCATCCGCGCCATGGTCGGCGGCCGCGACTACGGTGCGAGCCAGTTCAACCGCGCCACCGACGCCTATCGCCAGCCGGGCTCGTCGTTCAAACCCTATGTCTACACCACGGCGCTGCTGAACGGCTTCACGCCGAACTCGAAGATCGTCGACGGCCCGGTCTGCATCGGCAACTGGTGCCCGCAGAACTATGGCCATTCCTATTCGGGTCAGGTCACGCTGACGCAGGCGATCACCCGCTCGATCAACGTGGTGCCGGTCAAGCTCTCGATCATGATGGGCGGCAAGGAAGGGCCGAAGGCGGGCCGCGCCAAGATCGTCGAGGTCGCGCGCCGCTTCGGCCTCAAGGCGCCGCTGCCCGATACGCCGTCGTTGCCGATCGGCTCCGACGAAGTCACGGTGCTGGAGCACGCGGTCGCCTATGCGACCTTCCCGAATCGCGGCAAGGCGGTGACGCCGCATTCGGTGCTCGAGGTGCGCACCGGCGCCGGCGACCTGGTATGGCGCTGGGACCGCGACGGTCCGAAACCGCGGCAGGCGATTCCGCCGAACATCGCCGCCGATATGGCGGGCATGATGAGCCACGTGGTCAGCGAAGGCACCGCGCGCCGCGCCGCGCTCGACGGCATTCCGACCGCCGGCAAGACCGGCACCACCAACGCCTATCGCGACGCCTGGTTCGTCGGCTACACTGGCAACTTCACCTGCGCTGTCTGGTACGGCAATGACGACTATTCGCCGACCAACCGCATGACCGGCGGTTCGCTGCCGGCGCAGACCTGGCACGACATCATGGTCGCGGCGCATCAGGGCGTGGAGGTCAAGGAGCTGGTCGGCGTCGGCATGGGCCAGAAGCTGCCGCCGCAGCCGGCGCAGGCCAATGCCCAGGCCAACACGGCGCCGCGCGTATTGGAGACCAAGCCGGGCCCGCCGCCGGTTTTGACCAAGCGCGGCGCGGATATCCTGGTGCGGGTCGAGAAGCTGCTCGATGACGCCGCCAGGACCGCCGGCAAGACCACGCTGAACGAGTCCTCGAAGACCGGCAAGGCCGAGTCCTCGAGCGCGCTGGCGTTCCCCGAAAACTACGTTGCCGCGGCCGGGCCGGACGGCGCGACACCGGCACCGCCACGCAAGAACTGACGTGCGGCTCCTCCTCACCACCTTGTTGGCACTCGTCATCGCCACCGCCGTCGGCCTCGGCCTGACCTACGCGACGGCGACCCGCGGCACCGATCTCGGCACGCTGAAGATCGGTGCCTGGACCGCGCGGCCGAAGAGCGGCACCTCCGACGTCGATCCCTATTCGCGCGCCACCATCGCGCGCAGCGGCGAGTTGCCGATCGGCACCGGCGACGGCATCGCGTTCTCGGCGACCACAGACGACAAGAACAAGCCGCTCGACGGCCGCTGCGACATCGTGGTCAGCGGCGTGACGCCGGCGGCGCGGTTCTGGACGCTGACGCTGTTCGACCGCAAGGGGCACCTGGTCGCCAACACGCTGCAGCGCTACGGCTTCACCAGCCAGGAGATCATGCGCGCCTCCGACGGCACGTTCGAGATCCACATCGCCTCGCGCTCGCGCGCCGGCAACTGGCTGCCGACCGGCGGCATCGAGCGCTACGCGCTGATGCTGCGGCTCTACGACACGCCGGTCGGGGTCGCGACCCGCACCCAGCGCGACGCGCCGATGCCGTCGATCACAACGACGGGCTGCCCATGATCCGCGTGCTGCTCACCATCCTCGCAGGCGTGCTGCTCGGCGGCGTGGTGCATCTCGTCAGCGTGCTGGCGCTGCCGCGCATCGCCTCGCAGGACGCCTATTCGCGGCTGACGCCGATGACCAAGCTTAACGAGGTGACGCAGCTGCCGCTGGCCGACCCGAGCCATTCGCCGATGCCGCTGATGGATCCGGCCTTCGCGGTGGCGATCTGCCGCTACGATCTCTCGACCGGGCCGCTCAAGCTCACCGTGCCGGTCAGCCAGGCCTATACGTCGGTGTCGTTCTACACCCGCAACGAGGTCGCCTATTACGCGATCAACGACCGCTCGGCCGGCAAGAAGGTGATCGAGCTCGACCTGATGACGGAAGCGCAGCACAACGAGCTGCCGGAGGACGAGGAAATCACCGCTGCCGACCGGCTGATCATCGACTCGCCGACCTCAACCGGCCTGATCCTCCTGAAGGCGCTGGCGCCGGAGCCCGGCCTGATGCCGCAGGCGCAGGCCTCGCTCGCCGCCTCCTCCTGCAAGGTGCAGACCGAGCCGGTCGCGGCCAAGCAGGAGGCGCCGCCGCCGCTGCCTGTGCCGGCCCCGCCGCCTGCGGCACGCAAGCGCTAGCTCGCGGCGAGCGCGTGCCGGCCGCAGCGGCAGGTCTCGTAGTCGACGGGATCGTGGCTGTTGACGATCGTCACATCAGCGCCATGCGCCGCCTTCAATTGCCGCAGCCGCTCCTGGTTCTGGATGCGCATCGCGCGATCCATGTCCGCCCGGCGCTGGAACATGCCGAGCACCAGCGGGATCCGCGGCCTGGCGTCGAGCTGCGAGTGGTGGAAATAGGCGTCGCCGGCGTGCAGCAGCCAGCTGTCCTTGTCGCGCACCGCGATCCCGCAATGGCCGAGCGTGTGGCCCGGCAACGGGATCATCAGAATGTCCGGCTCGCGGTCGCCGAGCGCGCGCACGCTCTTGAAGCCGAACCAGTCCTCGCCGCCGGCACCATAGAACGTCCAGTCCGGCCCGTGCTGCCACTGCGCCGTGATGTAGCGCCCCTGCGGCGGCGTGACCTGATGCGTCACCGCCATGTCGTACTCCTTGCGATGGACGTGCACCCTGGCCTTCGGAAAGTCCGGCACGCCGCCGGCGTGATCGCGATCGAGATGCGTCAGCAGCACATGGCGCACATCGCCCGGCGAAAAGCCGAGCGCCTTGACCTGCCGCACCGCCGCCTCGGCCGGATCGAGCCGCGGCGTCGTCTGCCGCACCCATTTGCGTCCAAGCCGCGGTGGGTCGCCGATATCGTCGAGCCCGATTCCCGTGTCGACCAGCACGAGGCCGTCATTGCTCTCGACCAGCAGGCAATGACAGACCATCCGCGCCCGCTGGAAGATGCTGCCGCTGCCGTTCACGAGCCGCTTTCCGATCGGGCACATCGTGCCGGTGTTGAGATGGTGGATGCGCATGACAAGTCCTCCGCTGTAACAGGCGCAGACTTGCCACTCGCATTTCCATAGGTAAAATATTGTCTTTCTATCGATGTGATAGGATGTGCCTATGGATATCCGCGAACTCCGCTACTTCGCCGCAGTCTACCGCGAGCGCAATCTGACCGCCGCGGCGAAGCGCTGCTTCATCTCGCAGCCGTCGATCTCGGCGGCGATCACCAATCTCGAGGCCGAGCTCGGCACCACGCTGTTCATCCGGCACAAGAAGGGCATGGCCCCGACCGCCTCAGCCGCGCAGTTTCACGGCATCGCCCGCAGGATCATCGACGAGGCGGACGCGGCGCGAAACCTCTTCCGCAAGCCCGCGACGCGGCAGGCGCTGACGCTCGGCCTGTTGCGGACGCTCGATCAGACCCGGACCATCGCGCTGCTGAAGCCGCTGACCGGCAATACCGATCTTGCGCTCCGGCTGGTCGGCGCCAGCGAGAAGGCCGACGCGCGGATCGTCGCCAAGACCATGGTCGGCGCCGGCGAGCACTTCATCCCGCTGTGGAGCGAGCGCTATGTCGCGGCATTGCCGCCCTCGCATCCGCTGACGCTGAAGGAGACGCTCCGGACCACCGACTTCGCCGGCGTTCCGATGATCGATCGTTGCCATTGCGAGCAGCAGGAATTCTTCAAGGGTGCCTCACCGCCGCGCAAGCCGGTGGCGATCGCGGAATCCGAGGAATGGGCGATGGCGCTGGTCGCGGCTGGGGTCGGCGTCGCGATCGTCCCCGAGGGCGTGGCGCGCGGCAATCCGGACGTCGCGACGCGCGCGATCGATATCGACGTGACGCGCCAGGTCGGCCTCGCCTACCCCTCGGCCCACCCGCCCTCCGATGCGCTGAAGGCATTCATTGCGAGCTTGCCACGGCAAGCCAACAGTCGCCGGGTCAAATCGACGGCGAAGAAAACGAAGCGTGCCTAGACTAGCCCTTCGTCACCACGGCCTGGCCCGTCACCGGCGCGGAGATGAGCGGCGCATTGGCGGTGAGCCGGGCGAGTTCGTTGATCTGGCGCTCGGCGTCGGCCGCCATGCCGTCTGGCGCCTGGATCACCAGCCGCTCCAGCGCCCAGCGATAGGACGAGATGCGCCGCTCCAGGGCCTGCTGGACCCATTGCACGATCAGCGTGTTCTCTTCCATCCGCGCCACCGCATCGGCGCGTTCACGCGGCGACACATCGGCGATCATGTGGAGGCTGGCATTGCGCTTGCGATCGAGCTCGATCACCTGGATCGCGGTGGCGAAGAACGGCTCGAAGCGGGTGATGTCGTCGCGCACCTCGTCGATCAGCAGCGAATAGCGCGAGGCGAACGAGCGATGCGGCTCGTCGATCAAATTGCGGCCATAGGCGGTGCGATCGAACACGACCCTCTGCCGCCACGGCGAAGGCAGCGGCTGGTAGTCGCCGAATACGCTCTTCCACGCCGGACGCGACAGCGGCGGCTCGATGAACTGATAGGCGAGGTCGCGCAGCTGACGTTCGTGTTCGGTGAGCTGGAATTGCGAGGCGTTCTTGCCGATGCTGCCGGTCGCCTCGGCACCGATCCAGCGATGCATATCGTCGTTGCGGAAATCGGCCCGGGTGCGGCCGAAATCGCCGCCGCTGCAGCCGGCGAGCGCCGAGCCCGCCAGCAGCAGGATCAGCGCCGGGAGTGACCGCCGCGCGACGGTCCGCTGCACAAGCTCCGGCATTGCCCGATGTCCGCGATCAGGAGCGGCGTCGGCGACGGCGGCCCTGCGCAGTGCCCTGCTCCGGTCCGCGACCACCGCCGGTCTCCTCCGTCGTTCGCTCGATCCGGACGACGGGAAGGATCAGTACGGTCCCCATGCCTTCGCCAGCAGAACCGGCCATGCTCGGCCGCCGTGCAGCCGCATCCGCCGGAAACTCAACGATGGTGCCCATGTTCCGTTCTCTCTGGCCCCGCACGGACATGATTTGCCCCGCGCATGCCGAGTTAAGAACGCGCATGGTTAATGACATCTTAAGCCGCCGGTACGGACGGTTACGGATATGGCGCTGTGCCTTAATAGACACGCGCAAATTCGAGCATTCACCTTCACGGCTTGTTTTCCTTAACTGCCTCTTAAAACAGCCTGCGTAGGCTCGCTGCCACAAGGCTTTCAAACCGAAGTTCACTGGCAAGTCGCGTACGCCCGAGATGAGCGCAGCTCCGCTATTTCCTGGTTTCGATGGGCTGATGACGCTCTCCCGTCGCGAGGGCGTCGACATCCGCCCGACGCTGCTGCGCGTCCTGACCGACCTCTATGTGCAGGCGAGCGCCCACTCCGCCGATGAAGAGCGCCAGTTCGTCGAGTTGACGACGCGCCTGATCGACGAGGTCGACGACGCGACGCGTGCCGCGGTCCGCGCGCGGCTTGCGATCTATCCGGCGACGCCCGCGCGGATCGTGGACAAGCTCGGGCTGCGCCGCGTCGGTCCCGACCAGCCGATGCCGGCGGCCACGCCAATTCCCGCGCCCGCCCCGTCAGCGCTGCCGGCCAAGGTCCCGACCGAAGCCGAGCTGCGGATGGCCGCGAGCCTTGCCATGCGGCCAAACGATGCCGCCGAAATCTCCGACATGTTCTTTGCCGCCAGCACGAGGGAGCGCGCGCAGATCCTGCACAATCTGCAGGAGACGCCGCTGAAGGCCGCGGCGCGGATCCCGGCCGCGCGCGCCGCGCGCGCGATCCATATCCTGGAGATGGCAGCGTTTGCCGAGGACCTCGATAACTTCACGCTCGAACTCGGCGAGGCGCTGATCCTGCCGTCGCGGATCGCCGCGGACGTCGTCAACGATCCCGGCGGCGAGCCGCTCGCCTGCGCGATGCGGGCGCTTGACGTGTCGAGCGCCGCGTTCCAGCGGATCCTGATGTTCCTCAATCCGGAAGCCGGCTCCTCGGTCAACTACGTCTATCGGCTGTCGCGGCTCTACGATCGCCTGAGCGAGCGCTCGGCGTTGGTGATGCTGGCGGCGTGGCGCGGCTCGACCATGGCGGTGGCCCGCGCCAGGTATCGCTCGTCGCTCTATGACGATGAGCGTCATCGCGTGCGCGCGACGGCGTCGCAGACGCGCCCCGCGTTGCAGCCCGGCAGCGCGCCCGCCATTCGCAACCAGAAGTCCGGAAGCTAGTTTTTCGCCAGATCAAGAAAGTGCCGCCCGGCACGGTCCTCGGTCTCGACGATCCAGGCGTCGGGATCGAAGCGGAGCTCCTTGGTCAAGCGCTCCTCGACAGATGGCTCGGATACCGGCTGTGGTGCCGTCGGCACGAACAGCCGCTCGACCGGACGGCTGTCATCATAGACCGTCTGCGGCGCCGGCGCATACAACATCGCGTTGCCGTCCATCAGCGCCACCTTGACGAACACGGCGCCGGCTTCCTCGGCGCCCTTCTTGCGGACTGCGCCGAACACGCCTTCGGTCTGGCAGCGGCGCAGATACGCCGCGACCCATATGCTGGTTTTCAATCGCATGCGCCGAGCTATAGGCCAGCGGCGCGGTCACGTCCAATTGTCACAGATGTCGTCACGCCGCGGCGGGTTGACCGAACCAATCGTCACCCATATCCTTGCATCTGCGGTGCAAGCCGCGCCCGGGTCCACGGGAAGGGTTGAACCCACTTGCACCAATTGAGCGGCCAACCAAGCCTTTGTGCAGCCGGTTTTGTGGACCATCGGCGATGATGCACGGAGGTTTCCATGGACCGATCGCCCGGGCGATTGAATCTCGATCATCTGAAGAAGCAGGCCAAGGAGCTCATTCGCCTTTATCGGCGGCAGGCGCCAGAGGCCTACGCGCGTTTCCGGCATGCGCTTCCGGCTGCGGCCGGGCGCAGCGACGCTCAAATCGCCGCGCTCAATCTGCGGCTGCACGATGCGCAGTCCTGCGTGGCGCGCGATCTCGGCTTCGCCTCCTGGCCGGACCTGCGGCGCTATGTCGACGCACAATTGCCGTCCGGTAAAAGCAAGGCCGATCGCGTGCGGCGATGGCTGCAGCTGGTCTATGCCGCGGACGTCGCCGGCACCACCGACCGCGCCAATCCGCGCGTTGCGGCGCGGATGCTCACCGAGGATTCCAGTCTTGTCGCCGACGATCCCTATCTCGCCTGCGCCATCGGTGACGAGGAGACAGTGCAACGCACCGCCAACGACGATCCCACATGGGTCAACCGTGCCGGCGGTCCGTTCAAACTGCCGCCGCTGGTCGCCGTGACGCATTCCAGCCTGCTGCAGATTCCGGAATTTGAAGCGCGGCTGCATCGCTGCGCACGCCTGCTGCTGCAGGCCGGCGCCGATCCCGACCAGCACATCAGCAGCCGCTGGCCGCCCGGAACGCTCGACGCACCCGATGACAGCAATCCGCTGTCAGCGCTGTACGGCGCCGCCGGCCGCAACCACGATCTCGAACTGACCAAACTGTTGCTCGAAGCGGGCGCCAATCCGAACGACAATGAATCGCTCTACCACTCGCTCGAAGGCTCGGTGACGACTGGCCTGCTGCTCGAGCATGGCGCACGGATCGCCGGCACCAACGCGATGTACAAGGTGCTCGATGACGAGAACGTGGCGGCGCTCGACCTGCTGCTGCGGCACGGCGGCAATCCAAACGAACCCGCCGGCAACGCGCCGCTGACCGAATGCGGCTCGCCGTTGCTGTGGGCGATCCGCCGGCGGCGGTCGCGAACCTGCATCGCGATACTGCTCGACGCCGGCGCGGATCCGCGCATCACGACACCAGGCGGGCTCAGCGCCTACAGGTACGCGCTGCAGTTCGGACTGACCGAGGTCGCCGAGTTGCTCCGCGAGCGTACCGGCGACGAGACGCTTGCCGATGATGAGCGGTTCGTCGCGGCGTGCAGCAGCGGTGACGAGAGCGAGGCGCGGCGAATCCAGGCCGGTCGGCCCGATCTTCCAGGTTCACTTTCACCGCGGCAATTGCGGTTGCTCCCGGAGCTCGCCGCGGCAGGCGGCGACGATGCGGTGCGGCTGATGGTCGAGCTCGGCTGGCCGATCACGGTGCGCGGCGGCGATTGGGATGCGTCGGCACTCAATCACGCGGTGTTCCGCGGCAATGCCGGCCTGACGCGATTCCTGCTCGAGCACGGCGCGGAGTGGACCGAGCAGCACGGCTTCGGCGACAACGTGTCCGGCTCCTTGTCATGGGCCTCCTGCAACGAGCCGGTCAGGGGCGGCGACTGGGTGGCCTGCGCGCAGGCCCTGCTCGATCACGGCATGCCGCGCGCTATTCCGGATCGCGACGATCCGGAATGGGTGCTGGTGGCCGGCCGCAGGAAGCTGTTCTCCGACGAGGTCAGGGACGTTCTGCTGGGCGACGCGCCTTAACTCGTCATGGCCGGGCTTGTCCCGGCCACCCACGTCTTGGCTGCAACAAGTCTCAAAGACGTCAATGCCCGGGACAAGCCCGGGCATGACGAATACATATTCAATGCCTTCGCAGAGAGACTACTCGATCGAATGGCCGATCATCGCGCCGAGCTCGCGCACCAGGCGATCGGACATCTGTCCGGTCACCGGCAGCTTGCGGGCGCGCTCGAACTTCGCGATCGCGTGCTGGGTGTCGGCGCCGATCGTGCCGGTCGGCTTGAGCTGGCCGTAGCCATACTCGGTCAGTGTACGCTGGACCGCGGCGATGCGTTTTCCGGCCGGGCTCAGATGCTGTGTCGGAATCGACGCCGGCGGACGAATGACGCTGGACGGCGCGGCGGCCGGGGACGGTGCTGCGGCCGGTGGCGCAGTGGTCGATTTCAGCACCAGATTGGCCATCGGATCGACCGGCTTGGCCTCGACCTTGGGTTCTGCCGGCTTGGCTTCGACGGACCTGGTCTCGGCCGGCTTGGTCTCCACCGGCTTCACGTCGACGGGCTCGGCCGATCGGGCAGCCGCCTCGGCCGGACGCGGGCGCGGTATCGGGCTGGTGGCCGCGGCAACCGGGGCCGGCGGCGGCAACGTCACAACCGAACCGCCGAACATCGGCGACGGATGACGGCCCGCCTGCAGGAACAGCGCATTGATCAGGATCGCAACGATGGCAGACGTCGCCAGCACGCCGGCGACCAGATCCTTCGGACTGTGCAGCAGCAGGCGCAGGACGAGGCCACGTTCCTCCTCGGCCGCGATGGCCACTGCCTTGGCGCCGCGGCGACGGCGCGGCGTTTCATCGTCATCCAAAGTCTGTCTAGGCACTCTTCTTCACCTGATGGGTTTGCTCTTGTAGTCCGGAACGCAGCGCGGGCTTCAGGGTCGAGACATTGCTGGACGGCTCGACGGCGGCGGGCGGGGTGAACGCCAGCGGCAGCGCGACCGATACAATGGTGCCCTCGCCCACCTTGCTCTCCACATTGATTTCGCCGTGGTGCAGGCCGACCAGCCCCTTCACGATGGAAAGACCAAGACCGGTGCCCTCGTGGCGGCGCTGATAAGTCTTGCCGGCCTGGAAGAACGGATCGCCGATCCGCTTGAGATCATCGGCGGCGATGCCGACGCCAGTGTCCGAGACACGCAGCACCAGCCGCGATCCCTCGACACCGGCCGACACGGTGACCTTGCCGCCGCGCTCGGTGAACTTGATGGCGTTCGAGACCAGATTGAGCACGATCTGCTTGAACGCGCGCGGATCGCCGTTCACGATCGGCAGATCGTCGGGCACGCGGGTGACGAGATCGACGCCGCTCTCGCGCGCCTTCAACGCCACAAGATTGCAGCAATTGAGCAGCGCCGGCCGCGGCGCAAACGGCTCCGGCGAAATCTCGAAATTGCCGGACTCCATCTTCGACATGTCGAGGATGCCGTTGACGACCGACAGCAGATGCTGGCCGGAATCGTTGATCAGCTGCGCGTATTCCTTGCGGCGGGCCACGTCGAGGCCGAGCACGTCTTCCTGCGCGATCATCTCGGAGAAGCCGATGATGGCGTTGAGCGGGGTGCGCAGTTCGTGGCTCATGGTGGCCAGGAAGCGCGTCTTCGACGCATCGGCCTGCTCGGCCACATTGCGCGCCTGTTCGAGCGCCTGCTCCTGCACCTTGCGATCGGTCACGTCGCGGATCACGGCGACGACCTCGGCATCGGCGGCGGCCTGATCGAGCGGGCGGCAGCGCATCTCGGCCCAGATGAATTCGGCGACGGCTTCGCCCCGCGCACCGTCACGGCGCACGCGGAACTCGACGCTGCGGGAGTCACCGCGCGCGGCGTCCGACAGCGCCGTGAGATAGGCCGGGCGATCGGCGACATGAACGCGGTCGAACAGGCCGTGGCCCAACAGCCGCGATGCCGGCACGCCGAGCATGTTCTCGGCCGCGGGCGAAATGAAGCGCACCGCGCCGTTGCGGCTGTGCCGCGACAGCACGTCGCTCATGTTATGCGCGAGCAGGCGGTAGCGCTCTTCCTCGACATAGAGCAGCGCCACGCTGGTGCGCGCCAGCGACTCCGCACCGAAGGCGAGCCCGGCGGCGTAGAAGATCCCCGACACGACGCCGAAGCCGACCAGCGTGCTGTTCGAAGCAACCGCGGGATCGACGACCGGCAGTACATGATAATGGCCGAGCACGCTCAGCAGCGCCGCGCAGATCATCGCCAGCGCGAACGCAAACGCCACCACGCGCCGGGAGGCCGACAGCGCCGCCTCGATCGGAATGACGACGAGCCACACGGCGGCGAACGAGGCGAGGCCGCCGGTCGTCGCCGCGATCATCATCACGAGACCGGCGAGCGCCAGCGACGACAGCACATGCGCGCCTTCATAGCGGCCGGTGCGCGACAGGAACCACGACAGCAGGATCGGCGCGATCAGCCAGGCGAATGCCGCGACCTCGATCGCCGTCGGCGCACCGCGCATCGCAAGAAAGGCAGGGAACGAGGCAAGCGCCGCCAGGCTGCCGAGCAGCCGCGGCGCCATGAAGGCACGATGGCGCGCACGCGTCAGCGCATCATATTGCGCCGACGGATGCAGCAGCGCATCCAGGCAATCGCGGATCAGACTCAAACTACTCACAGCACTCGCGCTTCGGCTCAATCGTCAACTCAGACGCGCCGGAACGCCTCCTTCGTGATTGCAGGTCAACGTGTCAGAGCGAACTTAAGCGAACGCTAAGGCTGGGCGGCGTGCCGCCAAACACCGTGCATTGGAGCGGGTTTGACCCGCTATTCACCGGCCATTTGTCGGGGATGGTGAACGGCTGGTTTCCGGATGCGACATTCTATGGTTTCGAAATGGTGGACGCGGCGAATCCTGCGTATCCGGCGCGCGTCGGCCGCCATCAATCGAAAATTTACGGCGAATCAATTCAGGCGAATTTTCCGCGATTTTTCGGCGGATTTACTTCAATGCAGATACTTCCGATTTATCGACCGATGCTAACCCTCAAGGCCAATAGCGGCATCGACCGCTCAAGAAGCAAGACAAGATAGACGACCGGGATCGCGCCATGTTCTTCCTGCTGCGTTTGGCATTCTGGCTCGGGCTTGTGCTCGTGCTGCTGCCGAGAGACAAAACACCTGAAGCGGACAAGGCGCCGCAGATCAGCGCGTCGGACGCGGTGTCGGCCGCGACCGCGACGATCAACGACATGGGTCAGTTCTGCAAGCGCCAGCCGTCCGCCTGCGAGGTCGGCGGCCAGGCCGCGACCGCAATCGGCCAGCGCGCGACCGACGGGGCGCGCAAGCTCTACCAGATCATCACCGACAAGAAGCCACCCGATCACACCGGCTCGATCGGCCAGGACGATACCGATTCAGCCACCGCGTTCCGCGATACGCTGACCGCGGAGGATCAGTCGATCGAATTCCGCCTGCCGCCGACGCCGTGAGCGGAAACCAAGGCGCTGTCGAGCGAGGCAGGCACCGGTTCGCGTGAAGAAAACGCGTCAAAACAGCCGGGAACCGGTTCCATTTTCATCGCTTTCGCGGCCCGCCTTCCTATATAAGCCGTCAAGGACAGGACGCGGGCCACGATGACGACGATCGACGAAATCAGGGACAATTTTGCGCTGCTGGACGAGTGGGACGACCGTTACCGCTATGTCATCGAGCTCGGCCGCACGCTCGAACCGTTGTCGGAGGCGGAGCACTCGGCCGAGAACAAGGTGCAGGGCTGCGTCAGCCAGGTCTGGCTGTCGAAGCGGATCGAGCGCGATGCCAACGGCGAACCGCGCCTGATCTATATCGGCGACAGCGACGCCCACATCGTGCGCGGCCTGGTCGCGATCGTGCTGACGCTGTTTTCCGGGCAAACGCCCAAGGAAATCCTCGGCACCGACGCGCTCGCGCTGTTCGACGAATTCGGCTTCCGCGACCATCTGACGCCGCAGCGCTCCAACGGCCTGCGCTCGATGGTTGACCGCATCCGCAACGATGCGCGCGAGGCGCTGGCGTCCGCCGCGTAGATCTTTACTTCCGCTTCCGCGCCTGCTGACCGAGACCCATCTTCTTGGCGAGCTGCGATCGCGCCACCGCATAGTTCGGCGCCACCATCGGATAGTCGGCCGGCAGGCCCCATTTGTCGCGATACTGCTCCGGGGTCATGTTGTACTGGGTGCGCAGATGGCGCTTCAGCGACTTGAAGCGCTTGCCGTCCTCGAGGCACACCAGATATTCGGGCGTGATCGACTTCTTCATCGACACCGCAGGCTTGGCCGGCTCGCTCGGCGTGTCGTTGCGTCCGCTCGACACCCGCAGCAAAGCGGAGTGGACCTGGCTGATCAGGTTCGGAATGTCCGAGGCCGGCGTCGGATTGTTGCTGAGATAGGCCGAAACGATGTTGGCGGTCAGCTCGACCGGCGTTTTGCCTGACGTATCGGACATGGCTCAATCTTCCCCGTGCTCTCGGCAGCCCGGCGCCCACCGGACAGTATCCATGCGCAGCAATACATTAATGGAATCGCGTACTACTTTGCGAATATGCACGAATTGCAGCAAATCTGACAACAACGGCCGCGTTTCCGGCTACGGGCCGGCCGCGCGCAAGTATTGGCCCGGATCTTAAGGCCGCTGCTCCAGATGCGACCTGAGCTCGTCGATCGAGGCAAATCGCATCATGCCCTCCGGCATCTGCGCCTCGATTGATCCGTCCGAATAGAGCGAATAGGCCATGCCGTCGACGACGCCGGATTTGAGCACGGTCACCGGCGGCTGCTCCTGCGGCGGCGGCGGATGGCCCGACGACGGCGAGGCGGCGGCGGCCGACTGGGCCTCGCCGAAGGTGGATGGCGTCCGGGGGCCGCGCCGCGGGGCGACGTCGACCGGCCGCGGCCGGTCGGCCTTCGGCCAGGCATCGTCGAAGGTTGCCGACGCCGGTTCGGCCGAACCACCCGGATTCGGACGCAGTTCCGGCGACAACAGATCCGGCGTGAGCGGTTCGGCGGCACGCCCCTGGCTCCGCTCGCGCTCCTTGCGCGAGGAGGAAAACAGCAGATTGCGCCGCTTGGGCGGCGCAGCGCCATCCGCGGGCGCGGCCGCCGGTGCGGGCGGCGGCACCTCGCCTGATGCGCCGCGCGACGCGATCTCGTCGTGCCAGGGCGGCGCCGCGGGAGCGGATGGCGGGAACGCTGGAGCCAGCGGCGGAGGCGCCGAGACCTTCGGCTCAGGCGGCGGGAACACCGGATCGTCGGGAGTGCCGCGCGGGGAAGTTGCAGACGGCGACCCGGACCGCAGACCCACTGCCACGACGGCATCGAGCCGGTCGCCCATGGCCTGGAGTTCGCGAAGGATGGCGGCAAGGGCGAGAACAATCACGCCGGTACATGCGCCGGTCACGCCTGTTGCGATCAACGTGCCGCCGACGCTGAATTCCTTGTTTGGAATTCCGAGGCCGATCGCCGCCAAGCCCGCCACGACCAGGCCCGCGCCGACGACCAACAGACCAACCTTCATCGAACTAACCCCCGGGAGACCCATCCGAAAATCGGCGCGGGCCACCAACGCCACGATACCGTCATATTGCCCACACCGCCAACCGCCAATTGTAGACAGAGTTCCCTAAAATCCCGCTTAACCAAGCCGCGATGCGTTGCTTCACCGCGGCCGCAGTGGCTGTCGGGCAGCCAGCTCCCGTAGATCTACTGGCTACGAATTGCTGCCAATTTATTGCAACGCATCTGGGAAATTACGCCACAATTACCAATTACTCGGAAACGGAACTGCGCTATGGATGCCGGGGAATGAGGCCCTAAAGCGCCAATCTGGGCCACAGGCACGCCGGTATCACTAGCTATGTCATCGATTACGACGTCTGCCCTCGAGGCGCCTGCGCGGCGCTCGGTGGAGAAGACCTGCGACGATCTCGCTGTCCTCGTCCTCGGCGTGGTCGCCGTGGTCGCCGGCTTGACGTTCCGCGATTACGGTCTGGGCTGGGACGATTACACCCACGCTGAATATGCCGACCTCCTGCTGCGCATGTACGAGTCCGGGTTCAAGGACACCGGCGCGCTGTCGTTCGCCAATCTGTATATGTACGGCGGCGGCTTCGACATGGCCGCGGCCTTGCTGCACAAGCTCATTCCGCTCGAACTGTTCGAGACGCGCCGCCTGCTCGGCGCGATCGTCGGCGTTATCGGCCTTGCCGTAACCTGGCGCCTGGCACGCCGTGTCGGCGGCCCGCTGGCGGGACTGGCGGCGCTGCTGCTGCTGGCGCTGTGCCCGACCTTCTACGGCCACATGTTCATGAATCCGAAGGATGCCCCGTTCGCCGTGGCGATGGTGGTCCTGATCATGGGCCTGGTCCGCCTGATCGAGGAATATCCGGCGCCCTCGCCGCGCACCATCCTGATCGTCGGCCTGGGGGCAGGCCTGTCGATCGGCTGCCGCGTGCTTGGCGGGCTCGCATTGATCTACGCCGTGGTCGGCTTCGTCCCGCTCCTGATCGAGGAATTCCGCAAGCAGGGCCCGCGCGAGGCGACCCACCGCTTTGCCCATGTCGTCTATGTGCTGCTGCCGGGACTTCTGCTGGGCTATCTCGTGATGGGCCTGATCTGGCCGTGGTCGATCATGGAGCCCGGACATCCGCTCGAAGCGGTAACCTATTTCTCGCACTTCTTCGAGAAACCGTGGAAGGAGATGTTCGACGGCGCGCTGGTGTCGGTGCCGGACATGCCGTGGTCCTATCTGCCCACCTTGTTCGCGCTGCAGCTTCCCGAAGTGCTGCTGGTGCTGCTGGCAGCCGCCGTCGTCATCACCCTGATGTCGCTGTCGCGCTACGACGTCACCGCAAAGCGCAAGTCGATCATGCTGATGCTGACGCTGGCGGCGACGCTGCCGCTGGTGATCGCGATGGTGAAGCGGCCGGCGCTCTATAACGGCATCCGCCACTTCATCTTCGTGATTCCGCCGATGACGGTGCTGGCCGGCGTCGCATTCGCGCGCGGCATGGACTGGCTCGGCGAGAACCGCCGGGCCTGGCAGCCCGCGGCGCTCGCCATGTTCGCGTTCGGCCTCTTGCTGCCACTCAGCGAAATGATCCGCCTGCATCCGTATCAGTACACGCACTTCAACCACATCGCCGGCACGGTGCGGACCGCGGACAACTTCTTCATGCTGGACTATTGGGGCCTGGCGCTGAAGCAGGCATCCGACGGACTGCGCGAACAGCTGGCGGAGCGGCAGGAAGTGCCGCCGCAGAACCGCAAGTGGAAGGTCGCGGTGTGCGGACCGCAGCGCCCCGCGCAGGTGGCGCTCGGCCCTGATTTCACGATCGGATGGGACAGCAATGCCGCCGACTTCGCGATGACGCTCGGCGAATTCTACTGCAAGGGCCTGGCCGCGCCTGTCATGGTCGAGATCAAGCGCGACGACGTCGTGTTCGCCCGCGTCTACGACATCCGCGGCCGCAGCATCTCGAGCCTGCTGGCGATCCCGGCGCCGTAGCGCATCACGCTGCCCACTGACGATTGCCGTTCGGATCGTGGGCCGCATGCCGACATGACTGTCACGCCGTTACCCTGCCTTGCTGCGGTCCGGCGGCGGCGCTACGCTTGGATCAAGCAATAACGCCATCAATGGAGCAATCGGCCATGTCGCCAGCGGAAGCGCGCCTGAAGGAAGTGCCGTCGGATATGAGTGCGGCGGAATGGGAGCAGCGGATCAATCTTGCTGCCTGCTACCGGCTGGTCGCGCTCTATGGCTGGGACGATCTGGTCGATACCCACATCTCCGCCCGCGTACCGGGGCCCGAGCATCACTTCCTGATCAACCCCTACGGGCTGATGTTCGACGAGATCACCGCGTCGAGCCTCGTCAAGGTCGACCTCGACGGCAACCAGCTTTCGAAGAGCGACTACAGCATCAACCCGGCCGGCTTCACCATCCATTCGGCGATCCACGAGGTGCGCGAGGACGCCGGCTGCGTGCTCCATCTGCACACCGTCGACGGCACCGCGGTGTCGAGCGGCCCCGACGGGCTGCTGCCGCTGAACCAGACCGCGCAGCTCGTCACCCACGACCTCGCCTATCACGACTATGAAGGCATCGCGCTCGATCATGACGAGCGCCCGCGCCTGCAGCGCGATCTCGGCAGCAAGAACCACATGCTGCTGCGCAATCACGGCACCCTGACGGTCGGCCGCTCGGTCGCATCCGCGTTCGAGCGGATGTACCATCTGGAGCGCGCCTGCTCGATGCAGGTGGCGACCCGCGCGCTCGGACCGATCGCCTATCCGGTCGACCAGCATGCGATCGACAAGAACACCGAGCTGCTCTCCAACCCGGACCGCGCCGAGCTGCGCTCGACCCAGCTGGTCTGGCCGCCGCTGCTGCGCAAGCTCGACCGGGTCAATCCCGGCTACCGTGATTGAAATTTCTCAATCTTCGGGTAGGCTATCGGCCAACATCCTCTGCACTACCGAATCAAAACGCCGCCCAATTCCGGGCGGCGTTTTTACGTGAATTGCCGTTGCGCTATTTGGCGTCGCCGAACGCCGCCAGGATCCGCGCCCAGGAGCGGATGCCCTTGTGGTAGCTCTTGAGGTCGTACTTCTCGTTCAGCGAATGGATGTTGTCGTCGTCGAGCCCGAAGCCGATCAGCACGCTGTCGAGGCCGAGCGTGTGCTTGAAATCGGCGACGATCGGGATCGAGGCGCCGGAGCCGATCAGCAGCGCCTCCTTGCCCCATTCGTCGGTCAGCGCACGGCGCGCGGCTGCCAGCGGCTTCATGTTCCAGTCGAGCGCGATCGCCGGCGCGCTGGAATGGTCGGTGAACTCGGCCTTGCAGTCGGCCGGCAGGCGCGCCTTCACATAGTCGCGGAACGCCTTTCGGATATTCTCGGGATCCTGTCCCTCGACCAGGCGGAACGAGACCTTCGCTGACGCCTCGGCCGCGATCACCGTCTTGGAGCCCTCGCCGGTATAGCCGCCGACGATGCCGTTGATGTCGCAGGTCGGGCGCGAGGAGACCTGCTCGATCAGGAGCCGGTCCTTTTCGCCGGCGGGCACCGAGAGGCCGATCGGCTTGAGGAAGCTCTCCGGCGTCAGATTGAGCTGCTTCCACTGGGCCAGAATATCCGGCGGCAAATCCTTCACGCCGTCATAGAAACCGGGGATGGTGATGTGGCCGTTCTCGTCATGCAGGCCGCCGAGGATCCGCGTCAGCACGCGGATCGGGTTCTGCGCGCCGCCGCCGAACACGCCGGAATGCAGGTCGCGATTGGCGGCCTTGATCTTGACCTCGTCATAGACCAGGCCGCGCAATGAGGTGGTGATCGCCGGCGTATTCGGGTCCCACATGCCGGTGTCGCAGACCAGCGCGAAGTCGGCCTTGAGGTCGTCCTTGTTCGCCTCGAGGAACGGCACGAAATTCTTCGAACCGATCTCCTCTTCACCCTCGATGACGATCGTGATGTCGACCGGCAGCGATCCCGTCACCGTCTTCCAGGCACGGCACGCCTCGACGAAGGTCATCAACTGTCCCTTGTCGTCCTCGGCGCCGCGCGCGACGATAATCTTGCGCCCGTCGGCATGGTCGGTCACGACAGGCTCGAACGGCGGACGGTGCCAGAGATTCAACGGATCGACCGGCTGCACGTCGTAGTGGCCGTAGAACAGCACATGCGGGCGTCCGTCGCTCGAGCCGTTCAGCTTGCCGACCACGGCCGGATGGCCGGCGGTTGGCCGCACTTCGGTCTTGAAGCCGAGGGTTGCGATATCCTTGGCGAGATGATCGGCAGCCGCCTTGCAGTCATCAGCGAAGGCCGGATCGGCCGAGATCGATTTGATCCGCAGCAGCGTGAACAGCCGCTCGAGACTGTTGTCGAAATCGGCGTCGATGCGGTCGAGGACGGGCTGCAGCTTGGCGTTGGACATCGCGGATATCCTTTTTGTTGGACGTTGCGCCAAGTTGTAGCGCGCCCGCCGCGGGAGGCAAAGCCGGTCTCCCGCTTCAGCCGACCGGCGCGATGCTATCGGCGCAGCAATCCACCGAGCGCGCCGCGCACCAGCGCCCGGCCGATCGAGCCGCCAACCGAACCGCCGAGCGATTTGCCGAGATCGGCGGCCACGCCACCGATCACCTTGTCGGTCACCGAGCGCGTGACGCTGCGCGCGATCACCTGTCCGGTCGACATGCGGCCGCGCTTGACGTTGGTGCCGAAGATCGTGGACGCGATCGAACCGAGCTGGCCGAGGATGCCGCCACCCTCGCCGCCAGCGCGGCCGTCCGCCGGCGCCGCCGTCCCGGCGAGCCGCTTCTGGATGATCTCGTAGGCGGATTCGGCATCGACCGCGGTGTCGTATTTGCCCTTGACCGGGCTCGCATCCATGATCGCCTTGCGCTCCTCCGGCGTGATCGGCCCGATCCGCGCCGACGGCGGGCGCACCATGACGCGCTCGACCATCGACGGCGTGCCGCCGCCCTCGAGGAACGACACCAGCGCCTCGCCCTTGCCGAGCTCCATGATCACCCGCGCGGTGTCGAGCTTCGGATTGGGCCGGAAGGTCTGTGCGGCCGCGGCAACCGCCTTCTGATCGCGCGGCGTGAAGGCGCGCAGCGCGTGCTGCACGCGGTTGCCGAGCTGCGCCAGTACCTTGTCCGGCACGTCGATCGGATTCTGCGTGACGAAATAGACGCCGACGCCCTTGGAGCGGATCAGCCGCACCACCTGCTCGATCTTGTCCATCAGCGCCTTCGGTGCGTCGGTGAACAAGAGATGCGCCTCGTCGAAGAAGAACACCAGCTTCGGCTTCGGCAGGTCGCCGGCCTCCGGCAATTCCTCGAACAATTCCGAAAGCATCCAGAGCAGGAAGGTGGCGTAAAGCCGCGGGCTCTGCATCAGCTTGTCGGCGACCAGGATATTGACGATGCCGCGGCCGTCGCGGTCGGTCCGCATGAAATCCTTGAGCGCCAGCGCCGGCTCGCCAAAGAACTTGGCACCGCCCTGGTTCTCGAGCACCAGGAGCTGACGCTGGATCGTTCCGACGGTCGCCTTGGACACATTGCCGTAGCCTTGCGCGGCCTTACGGATCGGCGCCAGCGGATCCTCCTCGTCGTCGGCAGCCTTCTTGCTGCCGTCCGGGGCGATCGCATCCAGCAGCGCCCGCAGGTCCTTCATGTCGATCAGCGTGAGACCGTTCTCGTCGGCGACACGGAAGGCAACATTGAGTACGCCCTCCTGCACGTCGTTCAGATCGAGCATCCGCGAGAGCAACAACGGTCCCATCTCGGTGACGGTGGCACGCACCGGATGGCCCTGCTCGCCGAACACGTCCCAGAATACGGTCGAGAACTGATCCGGCTGGAAGGTCAGGTCCATCTCCTTGGCGCGCTTCAGGATAAAGTCCTTGGCCTCGCCGACTTCGGAGATACCGGAAAGATCGCCCTTGATGTCGGCTGCGAAAACCGGAACGCCGGCGCGCGCAAATCCTTCAGCCATGACCTGTAGCGTGACGGTCTTGCCGGTTCCGGTCGCACCGGTCACAAGGCCGTGGCGGTTGGCCAGTGCAAGCGTCAGCCAGGCTGTTTCCTCGCCCTTGCCGATAAAGATCTTCTCATCGGTATCGGCCAACTTGGTGTCGGACGTCGCCATCGCTTCGCCTCTTAACGCGATTTTAAATCGGCTCGATCCATTCGAACCGATGACATCATATTGCATCTTGCAGGTCGATTGAAACCATCGGCGCGCACTGATGTATATTGTCGCTGCACCAGTTCCTCATACTTTATTCCCGGCCAAGATTCCGGGCCAAGTGACGAAAGGCATTGCGCATTGCGACAAGATGGTGTGAATCCGCCGCTCAATCTTGCAGAGGTGCAACACTCCCGACGCGATCGAAAAAGAAAACGAACTGAAATGCGCGGATCGCTTGTATTTCGTGACACAGGCGCTCAAGATAAATCTTCAAGAATGATCCGGCAAAAACCGGTTGAGGCGGGGCAATATGGACGAATTGGTTGGGCAGCTGGCCGCGAAGGCCGGCATCGACGGTGCTGTCGCTGAAAAAACCATCGGCATCGTTCTGGGTTTCCTCCGTAACGAGGGACCTTCCGACAAAGTTCAGGCTCTGATCGACCAAATCCCCGGCGCCGAAGCGGCAATCGCCGCCTCCAACAACAGCGGTGGCCTATCGCGGTTGATGGGTGGCGGTCTGATGGCTGTCGGCACCCGGCTGATGGCGCTCGGATTGAGCATGAGTGAGATTCAGAACGTCGCGCGTGAACTTTTCAGGTTCGGCCGCGACAAAATCGGAGCGGATCAAATGGGCGAGATCATCTCGGGGACGCCGGGCCTCAGCCAGTTTGCCTGAAGCATTCTCCCAAAACGCCATTGCACGTGCGCTCCCTTCTACCTGCATACGAGTATCATGACATACCCCCTCTCCGAGATCGAAGGCCTGTCCGCCTATTGCGCCACCAAACTGAAATCGCAGGGTATCCGCACGACCGACGCACTGCTTGAAGCCGCCCGCACCGTCAAGGGACGCAAGGCGCTCGCCGCCAAGACCGGGATCAGCGAACAACAATTGCTCGAATGGGCCAACATCTCCGACTACATGCGGATTCCCGGCATGGGCAAGGCGAAGGTCGGTCTGGTCCGCGCCGCCGGCGTCACCACCGTGCGCGAGCTCGCGCACCGCAACCCGTCGCGGCTCGCGCAGAGCATGAAGGACGCCAATGTGCGGCGTAAGCTCGTCCGCGTGATGCCGTCGGAGAAGTCGGTCGAGCTGCTGATCGAAGAGGCACGCAAGCTGCCTCCCAAGATCACCTATTAGCCTGTCTTAACGGCATTCGGCCGCCGGCCGCGTCACCCGCCATCGCCACACCTTGACTTGCCGCTGCGGTCAGCGCAAAGCCACCGCATGATGGCGAGCAAGCCCATGGCATCGACGGTGACCGGCCCGGCCGTATCGGCGCGGCTGCCGGCGCTGTTGTCGCGGCCCTATCCGGCCGTGATGGGCATCCTGAACGTGACGCCGGACTCGTTCTCCGACGGCGGCCAGTTCGCCGTACCCGAAGAGGCGTTGGCACAGGCCCGCAAGCTGGTCGCCGAGGGCGCCGATATCATCGACATCGGCGCGGAATCCACCCGTCCCTACGGCTCGCAGCCGGTCACCGCCGAGGCCGAGATGGCGCGGCTTAAACCGGTGTTGGCCGACGTGATCGCGCTTGGCGTGCCGGTCTCGATCGACAGCATGAAATCGGAGGTCGTGGCCTGGGCGCTCGACCACGGCGCTGTCATCGCCAATGACGTCTGGGGCCTGCAGCGCGATGCCGGCATGGCGCCGCTGGTCGCCGCACGCGGCGTGCCCGTGATCATCATGCACAATCGCGAGCAGGCCGATCCGGCGATCGACATCATGCAGGACATCGCCGCCTTCTTCGAGCGCTCGCTCGCGATCGCCGCAAGCGCCGGCATTTCGCCCGATCGGATCGTGCTCGATCCCGGCATCGGCTTCGGCAAGACCCCTGAGCAGAGCATGATCGCGCTGGCGCGGCTTGCCGAGCTCGACGCGTTCCACCTGCCGCTGCTGGTCGGCGCCTCGCGCAAGCGCTTCATCAGCACGGTCGCGCCGTCGGAGCCGCAACAGCGGATCGGCGGCTCGATCGCGGCGCATCTGATCGCCGCGCAGAATGGCGCCCGTATCATCCGCGCGCATGACGTCGCCGAAACCGTTCAGGCGCTGCGCGTGGCCGCAGCAATCGAGGGACAGCAATGACCGATACGATCTTCATCACCGGGATCGTCATCCATGCCCGTCATGGCGTGATGGAACATGAAACGGAGGTCGGGCAGCGCTTCGTCATCGATCTCAAGCTCTATACCGACCTCTCGGAATCCTCGCGCACCGACCGCCTTTCAGATACGGTCTCCTATTCCAACGTGGTGGCGACCGCGACATCGGCATTCAAGAACACCAACTACAAGCTGCTGGAGCGCGCCGCCGGCGCGGTGGCCGAGGACATCCTGGCGAGCTTCCCGCGCATCCGGGCGGTCAAGGTCACGGTGCACAAGCCGCACGCGCCGATCGCCGCGATCTTCGACGATGTCGGCGTCGTGCTGACCCGCTCGCGCCATCAACCGCCCCAGGGTTGAACGCAGATGGCTGACGTCCTGATCGCCCTCGGCGGCAATGTCGGCGACGTCCGCACCACGTTTCGCAAGGCGATCGCCAATATCTGCGGCATGACCCAGGCCGCGCTTATCGCACGCTCGTCGGATTATTCGACGCCGCCCTGGGGCGAGCAGCAGCAGGACAGCTTCATCAACGCCTGCATCGAGATCGAGACCAGTCTCGATCCGCATGCGCTGCTGTTCACGCTGCACAAGATCGAAGCCAAATTCGGCCGCGACCGTGCCAATGAGCAGCGCTGGGGGCCGCGCACCCTCGACCTCGACCTGATCGCCTATGACGACGTCACACTGAACAAGCCGGAACTGACGCTGCCGCACCCGCGTTTGTTCGAACGCGCCTTCGTCTTGGTGCCGCTCGCCGAGATCGTTCCTGACCGCGTCATCGCCGGGCGCCGCGTCGCCGATGCGCTGGCGAAGGTCTCTACAGACGGTATTTTCCGTCTAGCGGACCTCGATTAAAGCGAAACCACCGCAAACAACCGTTTGGCTTGGCCGCCCGCCCGTGGCAATTTCCGGCCAAATCAAGGGGCCCCGCGCGGGGCCGGTGAAGGACGATTTGGGCGGATGACGACCTCGACTGACGATTTGGCTCTGGCTTCGGATTTTCGACCTGCGACCTATGACGACTGGCGCAAGCTGGTCGACGGCGTGCTGAAGGGCGCCCCGTTCGAGAAGCTGGTCGGCAAGACCTATGACGGCCTGAAGATCGATCCGATCTACCGCCGCGCCGCCAATTCAAGCCCGCTTGCCGGCCGCGCCGCCGCTGCACCCTGGCAGATCCTGCAGCGGGTCGATCATCCCGATGCCGCACAGGCCAATGCGCAAGCGCTGCAGGATCTCGAGAACGGGGCGACCGGCCTCGAATTCGAGTTCGCCGGGGGTCCCGGTGCGCGCGGCTTCGGTCTTGCCGACGCCAGCAAGAAGACGCTGGCGCGCGCCTGCGGCGGCGTCCATCTCGATGCCGGCATCATGATCGCGCTCAATCCGGTGATCGGCCGCGAGAACGCCGGCGAGACCTTTGCCGACATGGTCGAGGCCCGCAAGCTCGACCCGGCCAAGCTCGATCTGCATTTCAATTACCAGGCGCTCAGCACCATGGCCGTGCGCGGTGCTGCGGCCATCGCCTGGCCCGACTACGAAAAGTCGTTCGGCCAGGTCGTCAATGGCCTCATCAAGCGCGGCTTCAAGGGGCCGTTCGTGCTGGCCGACGGCCGGCCGGTCCATGATGCCGGCGGCTCCGAGGTGCAGGAACTCGCGTTCACGCTTGCGCTTGGCCTCGCCTATCTGCGCATGCTGGAGGGCGCCGGCATCGAGCTCGACGCGGCGCGCGCGGCGATCTCGTTCCGCCTCAGCGCCGACGCCGACCAGTTCCTGACGATGGCGAAATTTCGCGCGCTGCGGCTGCTGTGGGCACGTGTCGAGCAAGCCTGCGGACTTGCGCCGAAGCCGATCTTCGTCAACGCGCAAACCGCCTGGCGGATGCTGACCCAGCGCGATCCCAATGTGAACATGCTGCGCGCGACGATCGCGACCTTTGCGGCCGGGCTCGGCGGCGCCAATGCGATCACGGTGCTGCCGCACACGCTGGCGCTCGGCCTGCCTGATGACTTCGCCCGGCGCGTGGCGCGCAACACGCAACTCGTGCTGCTCGATGAGTCCAACCTCGCCAAGGTCTCCGATCCCGCGGCCGGCGCCGGCGGCATCGAGACGCTGACCTCGCAGCTCTGCGAGGCGGCGTGGACGCTGTTCCAGGAGATCGAGAAGGCCGGCGGCATCTTCGCCGCACTCGAGCAGGGACTGCTGCAAAACAAGGTCACCGCGACGCGATTGCTGCGCGAGACCAATGTGGCGAAGCGCCGCGACGTGCTGACCGGCGCCAGCGAATTTCCGGATCTGCGCGAGGCCGCCCCCGCGGTGCTGGATGTGAAACCATCAGCGCCGGCGTCCCTCGCCGGCGCCAAGGTGAAGTTCGACGCCCTCGCGCCGATGCGGCTTGCCGAACCGTTCGAGGCGCTGCGCGACAAGTCGGATGCCGCGCTGAAGGCGCATGGCGCACGGCCGAAGATATTCCTGGCCAATCTCGGCACCGCCGCGGACTTCACGGCCCGCGCGACCTTCGCCAAGAGCTTCTTCGAAACCGGCGGGATCGAGGCTATCGACAGCGAGGGTTTTGCCGACGCGGCGGCGCTGGCCGCGGCCTACAAGGCCTCGGGCGCCACGCTGGCGTGCATTTGTTCCTCGGATAAGGTCTATGCCGCCAGCGCCAGTGAGGCCGCCAGGGCCCTTCAAGGCGCCGGTGCAAGGCATATCTATCTGGCAGGGCGGCCCGGCGACCAGGAAGCGGCGCTGCGGGCGGCCGGCATCGGCGAGTTCGTCTTCGCCGGCGGTGATGCGCTGGCGACATTGCGCGACGCCTATCGGCGGATGGAGCAGACATGAGCGCAGAGGCACCATCGACACCCGTTCTGACCGGCGGCTGCCAGTGCGGCGCCGTCCGGTTTGCCGTCTCGGCGGCACCGACCCGGATCAGCATCTGCCACTGCCGGATGTGCCAGAAAGCGTCCGGGGCGCCATTTGCCTCTTTCGCCGACATCGATCGCAACGACTTCAGATGGACCCGCGGCAAGCCCGCCGCGTTCAGATCCTCCTCGATCGCCGAGCGCGACTTCTGCGCCGCCTGCGGAACGCCCCTGAGCTTCCGCCGCATCGACGGGCCCCGCATCGAGATCATGACCGGCGCCTTCGACCGGCCCGACCGGGTGATACCGACGCAACAATTCGGAACCGAGTCCCGCCACGGCTGGGTGGTCGGCATCGCCAACCTGCCGAGCCAGACCACGATGCAGAATTACGGACCGGACAAGATGGCGACCATCGTCAGCCATCAGCATCCGGACCACGATTGAGTTAGAAGCTACAGCGATTGATCGAACGCAATCGCCAGTTTGAGGAAGCCCAGGGATGACCCGCATTCCCAATTTCGCCGATGTCGCCTTCCAGCCCGTGGCCAGTACGGCCCCGGCTGCGAGCGCCGAGCCGTGGCTGACGCCCGAGGGCATCCCGGTGAAATCCGTCTACGGCGAGGCCGATCTCGAAGGCATCGACTTCCTCGAGACCTGGCCGGGCATCGCGCCCTATCTGCGCGGCCCCTACCCGACCATGTATGTCAACCAGCCCTGGACCATCCGGCAATATGCCGGCTTCTCCACGGCAGAGGACTCCAACGCGTTCTATCGCCGTAACCTCGCGGCCGGACAGAAGGGCCTGTCGGTCGCCTTCGACCTCGCCACCCATCGCGGCTATGACTCGGATCATCCGCGCGTCTCCGGCGACGTCGGCATGGCCGGCGTTGCGATCGATTCCATCTACGACATGCGCACGCTGTTCGCCGGCATCCCGCTCGACCAGATGAGCGTGTCGATGACCATGAACGGCGCGGTGCTGCCGATCCTCGCGCTGTTCGTCGCGGCTGCCGAGGAACAGGGCGTGCCGCCGGAGAAACTGTCGGGCACCATTCAGAACGACATTCTGAAAGAGTTCATGGTGCGCAACACCTACATCTATCCACCTAGCCCCTCGATGCGGATCATCTCCGACATCTTCGCCTACACCTCGCAGCGGATGCCGAAATACAATTCCATTTCCATTTCCGGCTACCACATGCAGGAAGCCGGCGCGACGCAGGACCTCGAGCTCGCCTATACCTTGGCCGACGGCGTCGAATATCTGCGCGCCGGGCTTGCCGCGGGCCTCGACGTCGATCGTTTTGCCCCCCGCCTCTCTTTCTTCTGGGCGATCGGCATGAACTTCTTCATGGAAGTCGCCAAGATGCGCGCCGCGCGGCTGTTGTGGGCCAAGCTGCTCAAGCAGTTCAATCCGAAGGATCCGCGCTCGCTGTCGCTGCGCACCCATTGCCAGACCTCGGGCTGGTCGCTGACCGCGCAGGACGTCTTCAACAACGTGATGCGCACCACGATCGAGGCGATGGCGGCAACCCAAGGCCACACCCAGTCGCTGCACACCAACGCGCTCGACGAGGCCCTGGCGCTGCCGACCGACTTCTCGGCGCGCATCGCCCGCAACACCCAGCTGTTCCTGCAGCAGGAGAGCGGCACCAACCGCATCATCGATCCCTGGGGCGGCTCCTGCTATGTCGAGCGGCTGACCCGCGATCTCGCGCAGAAGGCCTGGGGGCACATCCAGGAGGTCGAGGCGCTCGGCGGCATGGCCAAGGCGATCGAGGCCGGCGTGCCGAAGCTCAGGATCGAGGAAGCCTCCGCCAAGACCCAGGCGCGGATCGATGCCGGCCGCCAGGCGGTGATCGGCGTCAACAAGTTCAAGCCCGAGAACGAGAAGCCGATCGACGTCTTGAAGGTGGAGAACTCCACCGTGCGTCGGCTGCAGATCGACAAGCTGGCGCGGCTCAAGAAGGAGCGCAACCAGAAGGACGTCGATGCGGCGCTCGCCGCGCTTACCCGCTCGGCGGGCGAAGGCAACGGCAATTTGCTGGCGCTGGCGATCGACGCCGCTCGCGCCAAAGCCACCGTCGGCGAAATTTCGGACGCCATGGAAAAGGTGTTCGGCCGCCACCGCGCCGAGATCAAGTCCATCACCGGCGTCTACAAGCGAGAGGCAGCGGCGATGTCCAACAAGGTCGAAAAAGTGCAGGCCCTGATCGATGCGTTCGAGGAGGCCGAAGGCCGCCGTCCGCGCATCCTGGTGGCGAAAATCGGCCAGGACGGCCATGACCGCGGCCAGAAGGTGATCGCATCGGCGTTCGCCGATGTCGGCTTCGACGTCGATATCGGACCGCTGTTCGCAACCGCCGATGAAGCCGCCCGTCAGGCGGTCGAGAACGACGTCCACATTCTCGGCGTCTCCTCGCTCGCCGCGGCACATCTCACCGCGGTGCCCGAACTGAAGGCCGCGCTGAAGAAACACGGCCGCGACGACATCATGATCATCATCGGCGGCGTGGTGCCGCCGCAGGATTACGACGCGCTGTATGCCGCCGGCGCCGAGGCGATCTTCCCGCCCGGCACGGTGATCTCGGATGCCGCCGAGGAGCTGATCCACAAGCTCAACGCCCGGCTCGGCCATAGCGCTGCAGCGGAGTAACGCTGCCGCGCTTGCCCCCTGCCACCTGGAGTTTTTCATGCGCGCCGATCGCTTGATGACGCCTGCCCGCATCATGGCTTTTACCGGCCTGCTGGCCTGCCTCTGCCTGCCCGCCATCGCCGCCGATCCGAAGCCCGACGCGTCGATCAAGAATGCGAGCATCGAGGCGAGCGTCTATCTCGACGACAGGATCAAGGCAGATAGCGCGCTGGCGGCCGATTGCCTCGCCGAAGGCAAGACGTGGATCGACAAGAATGCCGCCGAGGCTGCGGCCGACCGCAAGCAGGAGCCTGACCTCTTCAAGGATCGTGGTGGCTACTCGTTCGAACGCAAATACTCGGAGCGCTCCGTCGTCGACGGCCGCTATGTGAGCGTGCTGCGCGATGACTACATGGACACCCACGGCGCGCATCCGAACTCCGACGTCAACACCATCCTGTGGGACACCACCGCGAAGAAGCGCATCAGCATCCGCCCGTTCTTCACCGAGACCGCAGACAACGGCCCAACCCTGACGGCGATGCGCAAGGCGGTCATCGCCGCGCTCAACGCCGAGGAGAAGCGGCGCGATGCCGGCGAGACCGCAACCGCCGAGTGGTACAAGGAGATGAAGCCGACCCTGCTCAAGATCGGCGCCGTGACGCTGGCGCCGTCGACCGAAGCGGGCAAGAGCTCCGGCCTCACCTTCCACTACCCGCCCTATGCCGTCGGCCCCTACGCCGAGGGCCAATACGTGATCTTCGTGCCGTGGGAGACGCTGAAACCCTATCTGACACCGGAAGGCGCAAAGATCTTCGCCGGCGCACGGCCGAAGGGCGATGCGGACGAGCAGCAATAGTTCGTAGCCCGCATGAGCTGAAGCGATATGCGGGGCCGGTTTCCCCTGACATCGCGGAGCCTGTCATCGGGCGCGCGTTCGCGCGACCCGTTGGCTCACCCGGGCTACGGGTGTCTGCACGATTTCTGGATAATGGAAGAATGCCGCTGAGTTGCCCGACGTGTCAAGTAGCCTTGTCGCACGTGCCTTGTCGCACGCCGGCTGCCAGCCGCCGGCTCCTTTGCATGGGGTTGTTTTCGACATTTTGGCAGTGCGCCCCTGCGACGTGCCGATCCGCGTTCCCCTCGCCTGCCATGGCCAGCCGTTGTAAACCAACACCATGACCTCACCGAAGCCTGCCGCTCCCGACATCCGCGCCCTCGCCAAGGACCTCCGTGCCGGCCACCGTGCCGCGCTGGCGCGGGCGATCACGCTGGTCGAGAGCCGGCGCAGCGACCACCAGGCGGCGGCGCGCGAGCTGGTGCAGGCGCTATTGCCCGACACCGGCAAGGCGGTGCGGGTCGGCATCACCGGCTCGCCCGGCGTCGGCAAATCGACCACCATCGATGCGCTCGGCATGTTCCTGATCGAGCGCGGCCACAAGGTCGCGGTGCTGGCGGTCGATCCCTCCTCGGCGCGCACCGGCGGCTCGATCCTCGGCGATAAGACCCGGATGGCGCGGCTCGCCGTCTCCGACCAGGCCTTTATCCGTCCCTCGCCCTCCTCGGGTACGCTCGGCGGTGTCGCGGCGAAGACCCGCGAGGCGATGCTGCTGTGCGAGGCGGCCGGCTTCGACGTCGTGCTGGTCGAGACCGTCGGCATCGGCCAGTCCGAGACCGCGGTCTGCGATATGACCGATTTCTTCTTGGCCTTGATGCTGCCCGGTGCCGGCGACGAGCTGCAGGGCATAAAAAAGGGCCTTGTCGAGCTCGCCGACATGATCGCGATCAACAAGGCCGACGGCGACAACCTCAAGCGCGCCAACCTCGCCGCCGCCGACTATCGCAGCGCGCTGCACATCCTGGCGCCGCGCTCCGAGCACTGGCATCCGCCGGTGGAGACCTATTCCGCGCTGACCGGCGCCGGGCTCGACCGGCTCTGGCAGAAGATCCTCGACCACCGTACCGCGATGAACGCCTCGGGCGAGTTCGCCGGCCGCCGCCGGGAACAGCAGGTGAAGTGGATGTGGTCGATGCTGGAGAGCCGGATGATGGCGCGGCTGCGCTCGGATGCCGCGATCCGCGCCAAAGTGAAGAAGATGGAGGCCGAGGTCGCCGGCGGCCGCATCTCGCCCGCGGTCGCCGCCGAACAGATCGCGGAGATGCTGCATTGAGCGGCAGGCTGCGCATCCTCGTCACCGGCTTCGGGCCGTTTCCGGGTGCGCCGTTCAACCCGACCATGCCGTTGGTGAAGCGGCTGACCGCCCTGCGCCGCCCGGCCTTCGACGACGTCGCGCTGTCGAGCCACATCTTCGACGTCACCTACGCGGCCGTCGATCGCGAATTGCCGGAGCTGATCGCAGAACACCGCCCGCAGGCGCTCTTGATGTTCGGCCTCGCCGGCCGCACCGACTATCTGCGGATCGAAAGCCGTGCCCGCAACGCGGTGACCACGCGCTTCCCCGACGCCGGCCGCCAGCATGCACGCAAGGGATCGATTGAGGGCGGCGCCGATGCGCGCATGTTCGGGCCTCATACTGAAAAATTACTGCGCGCCGCGCTGGCGACCGGGATCGACGCGCGAGCCTCGCGCGACGCCGGCAGCTATCTCTGCAACTATCTGAGCTGGCGCGCGATCGAGGCCGTCAACGGCGACAATGACTTGCGCCTCGCGCAATTCGTCCACGTCCCGCCGCTCGCCCATGACGGCACGGCTGCACCCGGCAAATCATCGATCACGCTGGAAGCGCTCGTCGATGCCGGCGAGGCCATGCTGATGGAGCTGGTGAAACTGACCCGGCAGGCCTCGCGCGCGTGAGCGCGCGGATCGGGCGGTGTAAGTACACGTCCCTAGTTGGCATCCTCCAACTCACGCGTACGCAAGCTGCGCATCATTTCAATGAACTCAGGCTCCGCAGGATCGATCTTGCGGAATCTGTAAGGCTCGAACCCAATCATCGGAGGAGGTAGCGCGACGCCCGCTAGCCCGACGGTCAGACTCCCCGTCCAGGTCGTCCCGATGAAATTGACACGGTAGATGCGCCCCTTGTGCAGCAGATGATGGATGGGCACTACCGGCCCAATGGCTCCTTTCTTCGGGCCATTGTCGATGCAGACAACCAGGTCTCCTACGTCAAACACCGGTCTCTCCTCTCAAGCCAGCGGGCGAGCAATACTCCAGACGCGTCAACCGTAGACCCCGGCAAAGACTAAAATTGGATCGAATGACGAGGTCTGCAACGGGTTGAATTCAGTGTCGTCGGCCGGGACCCATAACCACGAAAGATCATCGTCGCTGCGATAATGAGTCGCGTTCACAACACAAGCCGCGGCGTATGGGTCCCGGTCTTCGCCGGGGCGGCCTGGGAAGGAGTCGTGGGCCCGCATTCTCCCCGGTGTCAGGCCCGCGAAGGCGGGGCATCCAGTACGCCGCGGCCTCTCGATTCAAGCACCGGCGGCTCTGGAATTCTGGATTACCCGCATGCGCGGGTGACGACACCGAGGAACGCCTGTTTGACACGTGAATCGGTTGCACCCGCGATTAACCCTACCGCCAACAATCGCCCCGCTGCGTCGGCGTGTTCACCATGCCGCGCCGCCTTTCGCGCTACCACTCGACCCGCGAACGTCACCGCTCGCGAATGTTGCGAGGGCCTTGCCCATGGACGTCAACCGCCGCCATCTGATCGGAGTAACCGCCGCCGGCGCAGCCGGCGCGCTTGCGATGTCGCCGGACGCCGCGCGTGCCGCCGCGCCATCGACCGGCTCGCTCGGCCGCGACGTCACGCAATATGGCGTGCACCCCGGCAGCCCGGACGACCAGACCCGCAATCTGCAGCGCGCGATCGACGACGCCGCGCGGGCGCAGGTGCCGCTGGCGTTCCCGCCCGGCGTCTACCGCACCGGCCTGTTGCGGCTTGCGCCCGGCAGCCAGCTAATCGGCGTGCGCGGCGCCAGCCGGCTGGTGTTCAACGGCGGCGCCTCGCTACTGGAGGGCGAAGGCGCCGGCGGCGTCGTCCTGATGGGCCTCAGCTTCGACGGCGGCAACGTCCCGCTGCCGAACCGGCGCGGCCTCGTGCACTGCCTGTCCGGCCGCGACATCCGCATCACCGATTGCCGGTTCACCGGCAGCGGCGGCAACGGCATCTGGTTCGAGCAGATGTCGGGTGACGTCAGCAACAACATCTTCACCGAGATCGCGACCACGGCGCTGGTGTCGTTCGACGCGCTCGGCCTGATGGTGTCGCGCAACACCATCAAGGGCACCAACGACAACGGCATCGAGATCCTGCGCACCGCGATCGGCGACGACGGCTCGATCGTCGCAGACAACCGCATCGAGGACATCAAGGCCGGCCCCGGCGGCTCCGGGCAGTACGGCAACGCCATCAACGCCTTCCGCGCCGGCAACGTGATCGTGCGCGGCAACCGCATCAAGAACTGCGATTTCTCGGCGGTGCGCGGCAATTCGGCCTCCAACATCCACATCACCGACAACAGCGTCAGCAATGTCCGCGAGGTCGCGCTCTATTCGGAGTTCTCGTTCGAGGCCGCGGTCATCGCCAACAACACCGTCGACGGCGCCGCGATCGGCGTCTCCGTGTGCAATTTCAACGAGGGCGGCCGCATCGCGGTGGTCCAGGGCAACATCATCCGCAACCTGCTGCCGAAGCGCCCTGCAGGCACCGACCCGAACGACGGCGCCGGCATCGGCATCTATGTCGAGGCCGACAGCACCGTGACCGGCAATGTGATCGAGAACGCGCCGACCTTCGGCATCGTCGCCGGCTGGGGCAAGTACCTGCGCGACGTCGCGATATCAGGCAACGTAGTCCGCAACGCCTTCGTCGGCATCGGCGTCTCGGTGGTGCCGGGCGCCGGCACCGCGCTGATCAACAACAACATGATCTCGGAAACCCCCCGCGGCGCGGTGGTCGGGCTCGACCATGCCCGCCCGATCACGCCGGATCTGTCGGCAGGCGGCGCCCAGCAATATGCGCAGCTCGTGGTCGGCGCGAACGCGGTGCGGCGCTAGATCCGGAAAAGGGCGAAGCGGTTTTTCCTCGCGACAAGCACGGAGATCATGCTCAAAAAATAAGCGAGAGCGGTCGCCTACAGCGCGTTGCGCAGCAGCGGATAGCGCCGCTGGATGGTGTCGAGATCGAGCACCGGCGGCGGCGCAGCCGGAGCGGGCATTTCCAGCGGCGGCGCGTCGGCGACCGTGGGCGGCTGCTCCAGCACCTCGGCCGCCGTTTCCAGCGCGGCCGCGACCGCTTTCATCGCCGCCTCGGCCAAGACCGAGGCCTCCGGCCGGCGCTCGAGCGGCGGCGAGATGTGGGGCGGCGGCAGTTTCGACCTGCCGCGGCCGAGCCAGGACAGATCGATCGGCGAATTGTCGAGCGAGGCTTCGCGGGTCAGCAATTCGCGCCAGATGTCGACCGCGGCGCGGGCTTCCCTGATGTTCTCGAGAAAGGCCTGCTCGCTGTGATAGCGCCGCCAGCGCCCGGTATCGAACAGTTCGGTAAGGTGCTCCAGCCTTTGCTCGGCGAGGTTGCACCAGCGTGCAACGATCTCCTGGCCTCTGGCCACGTCGGTCCGATGTGTCATTCAAATTGCCCGCAGGAAAAGAAACGGACGCAGACGCAACCGAACGAACCGAACCGAATCAACTGGACGCGACGCCGATATTCTGTGGAAAAGGTAAATAAAGTCTAACTAAATTCTTAGTCGCGAACGGGCGATCGAAGAAGTCCGCTCTACTACGGAGTTTCTCGCTCGAACTGCCTCAAGTCATCGACTTGCCGTGGTGGCGATGCGCACCGCTCCTGGGGCGGAATGATCCACAGCAAACCGTCGCAGCCGTCGCGCGTTTGCCCATCCCGTTGCGATCGGTCGGCGCCATCGCGCCGCGCACCGTCGAGTCCGTCACACAAGGGACCCCCAAAATGAAAGACCCGTCCGGGGGGACAACCGGACGGGTCAAAGCCATATGGGCGCTTGGGGTGGATGGGCGCTCGCGCCTGATATAGCCGGGGAGGGATAAACCGCTCCCACACACATAAGTCGTGAGAGGAAGGCGGACGTTCAAATCGCCGGCGATTTTTTTAACCTTCTCGCGCCGCGGTTCCATCGCACCGTTGCCGGCGTTCGGCGTCGAAAATCACTGCGCAGCACGGCGATTTGCAGCGGAATCCTCCGATGCGATCGACGGCGCGGGTTCATTCGACGTGCGGCTCACGGAAGTGTTATTGCCGTCGGCCTGCTGTGCAGGCTGCGACGGTTTGTCCGCGGCAGAGGCAACGGGAGCACTGGTGGCCGCCATCACCGCGGCAAGCGCATCCGCTTCCCCCGCACCGAACAGATCGTCACGTCCAGGTGTCCCGAGATCGCGCGCCGTGCTGGCCAGGACCCGTCGCACCTCGGCGGGCTTCAATGCCGGATTGCGTTCCAGCACCAAGGCCGCGATGCCGCTGACGAACGCGGCCGAAAACGAGGTGCCCGACATCAGCTGGTATTTGCCATCGGGCACCGGCGCGAGGAGGTCGGCGCCCGGGGCCGCCAGCGCGATATGGCTGCCGCGGTTCGAGGCCGCCATCAGCCGGTCGCCGGCATCGGTGCCACTCACCGCGATCACATCGGGATGGGCGGCCGGATACAGCGGCGGCGATGTCGGACCGGCATTGCCGGCCGCGGCGACCAGCACGACGTCCCGTGCCGCGGCGGCTGCCACGGCGCGTCCGACAAGTGCGTCCTGCGGTCCGGCGAAGCTCATGTTCACGATCTGCGCGCCATGCGCCACCGCGTAGTCGAGGCTCCTGAGGATCACATAGGAAGTGCTCCCGGCGCCGCCCGCGACCGCACCGAAGGCGCGGATCGCCAGGATCCGCACTTCCGGCGCGCTCCCCGTGAGCCTGACACGCGCCGCAATCGCGCCGGCAATGGCGGTGCCGTGGGCGTTTGGAGCATCCTTGCTGCCGAGCGCATCGAACGTATCGGCGACCGTGTTCGCCAATTCCGGATGGGCGGCGTCGACGCCGGAGTCGATCACGGCAATGGTGACATTCATCCCGCGCGCCAGCTTGTGAGCCGCGGGCAGATGCAGCTGTGTCTGGGCATATTGCGCCGGATCGCTGCCGCCCGACGCCTTCTGGTCCTGCAGCGCGTAACGGTAGTTGGGCTGTACGGAGCGGACGCCGGCATCGCTTGCGAGCTCGCGGCTCGCCGTTTCGGCCGAACGATTGCCCAGGATGCGGAACAGGCCGATCGTCGCACCCAGCAGCGCGACATTCTGCGAGGCGATCCGCCTCAACCCATGACGGCGTGCGAGTGCATCTGCTTCCGCCTCCGTCAATGCACCGTCGATTTCGGCCACGAGCTCATTTGGCACGGTTCGCACGCTCGACGCATCCTGTGCACGCAAACTGCCGCCACCGCCGGCCCTGCCCTTCCGCGTTGCGCCCTTGCCGCCGTTGCCGGCGACCGGCCGGTCGGAACATTGGCCTCGATCGCCGTCATCGCAATTAGCGGAGAGACGGGGCGCGGGGCGCACAGGGGGCGGCACGCGCGGTCGCGGCCCATCGTCGGTCCACGACGTGGCCGGGCCACGGTCCACCGATAGCGGCGGCATGCGGCCAACTGGGCCGCCGAACCCGCCGGCGGGATTGCCACCAAGCTTTCCGATGCCGGGATTGGCCCGCAACCCGGGCGAGACCTGTGGCGCGCCGCCACCGGTCGGCGATCGCATGAAATTCTGGGCGGAGGCGGAGCCGGCAACACAGACCAGCAACAATGCTGTGGCTGCGGCGATCGCGTGGTTCGTCGATCTGGTCCGGCCGTTGGCGGCCATGGTGACCTCAACTCGGCGCAGAACCGTCAGCCGCCGATTACGGCGTTTCGACCGCGAGGCTGACGATCTTCTCCTTCTGCAAACGCGCAATCAGCGCAGCGACGCTGCTCTTGTCCATTGCGCGGAACTGCAGCCGGAACATCCCGCCCTTCCCGTCGAGGATCGAGGCCTGGTAATTGTCGAGCAGCGACGTGATGTCGGCGACCCTGGCATCGGGTGTGAAGCGCACCAGTAGCCGGGTCGGCGTCGCCGCCACGCTGGCGCCAAGGTCGCGCGTGATCGGCGCACTGGGCGCGACCGGCGCACTGCGCTCGGCGACATCGAGCGACGCCGTCTGGAACAAGGCCGGCTGGCTGCGCATCAGCACCGCGCCGATCACACCCGCCTGCAACAACACCACGACCGCACCGAGGCCGGACGACCACGCCAGCGTCCGCGGCGACAATTTCGAAAAGAACTCCGAGACAGAGGCCGACATGCGCGCGCCCATCGACGGCTTGTGCTCCGGCTCGGCATCGATCGCGGCGAACAGCTTCTGCATCGCGCGCGCCGAGGGCGCACCGAGGCTCTCGTTGAGGCCGATGGTCTCGGCATATTCCTCGCGAATGACGGCATATTGCCGAGCGAGCTCCGGATCGCTCGCAAGCGCGTCCTCGACGCGGCGCGTGTCACGCGCGTTCAGCGTGCCGGCCGCGTGCCAGGGCAGCAGCATCTCGATATCGTCAGGCTCTTGCACCTTTGTTCTCGCAGCCATCATGGCCAACCTCGCTCGACACCGGCTGCCTTCAGCAACTCGGCAAGTTTCTTGCGCGCATAGAACAGGCGCGTCTTCACGGTATTCTCCGGAATCCCCACGATCTCAGCGACGTCTTCCACGGATTTCTCGTGATAGTAGACAAGATCGACAATTTCCCGATGTTCCGCCGATAGTCCCGTCAGGCACCTACGCAGCGTGTCACCGGTGTCCTTCTTCTGCACCACCGTTTCCGGATCGTCGGACGTGTCCTCGATCGCGTTCGCGGCCTCATCGTCCAGCTCGGCGTCCTTCCTTCGCCGCAGCGAAGACAACGCCTTGAACCGGGTAATCGCCAGAAGCCAGGTCGAAACGGCGGATCGTCCCTCAAACTTGCCCGCCTGACGCCACACGTCCAGGAAGACCTCGCTGATGAGATCTTCCGCCACCTGTTCGTCCCGCACGAGCCGAAGCCCGAAGCGGTACACCCTGACATGGTGCCGCCCGTACAGCACCTGCATGGCAAGCCGGTCGCCTTGAGCGATCCGAGCGATCAGAACGTCGTCTGAAGCCGCCTGTGTCGCGCTCAATGCCCGTCTCGCAAAGTTGGTCTGAAGGGGGCGGTGCGTGGTTCGACGCGAGAGCCAAGATTCTTCACATTACGGCAATGTCCGCACTGCATGTGTGATCTATGCCACAGTCGGCGCTTCCAATGAGAAAAAATCAGCCGAGACTCGATAAACGGTATCATAATAGTGGAAACTCTCGCGGACAGGCACCATCCGGCGCGACCATACCAAGGCTTTATCGGCACGCCAGCACCGTCACGAAGTCCGCCACAGCGCAGGCTTGCCGCACATCGCTCCCGTCTCGCCTCTGCGAACGGATTCCCCTTACGAAACAAGGGCGATGACCGGGCTACACCGGGGTAGATTCGGTTCCAAAAGATACCAAACCTAAAGGCTTTCCCACGTAGATTTTCGCCGGACTTCACCAATGGCGAGACCATGGGCAGCGCTGCGTCGTCACTTCCCAGTCCGATCGCGGGCGCATCGGAAAGCGGCCGTCCCAGGCTGACGGCCGAGCGCCTGGCGCGCCGGGCCAAGCAGCGCCGCCAGATCCAGTCGATGATCGCGGCCTGCTTCGTGCTCGACGCCGTCGTGCTGCTGATCTACGCGCATGGCGGCACCACGTCGGCTTGGGTGGCGGCCGCCTACGCGCTGACCGGTCTGTCTTTGGTCGCCGTCTATGTGGTGCTCTCCGAGCGCGGCTTTCACGAGCGCTTCCGCGACCACTATCTGGTCGCGCCGCAATCGGCGATCAACATGGTGAACCTGCTGGTGTTCACCTACATCGCGCCGGAAGTCGGCGTGCTGTTTCTCTGCAACCTGTTCGTGGTGTTCGGCTTCGGCGCGCTGCGCACCTCGGCGCGGCAGACTGCGATCGTCTGGACCGTCATGGTGCTGGGCCTCGCCGCGCTGTTCCTCGGCACCGACAAGGCGATCGGGATGCCGACCGCGACCCGGATCGATCGCCTCGCCACCATGCTGGTGTTCGCGCTGACGATCGGGCGCTGCATGTGCCTCGGCATCTTCTCCAGTTCGATGCAGCAATCGCTGTACCAGAGCGGGCTGAAGCTGAAGGAAGCCTACCGGCGCATCGAGGAGCTCGCGGAGCTCGATGAACTGACCGGCGCCTCCAATCGCCGCAGCATCATGCGCACGCTCGAAGAGGAGATCGCGCGCTGCGCGCGCAACGGCAGCTCCTGCGCGGTCGCGCTGATCGACCTCGACCATTTCAAGCGCATCAACGACGTCTACGGCCATCCGATCGGCGACGAGGCGCTGCGCACCTTCGCCATCGGCATGTTCGCCAACCTCCGCAGCGTCGATCGCTTCGGCCGTTACGGCGGCGAGGAATTTTTGCTGGTGCTGCCCGACCTGTCGCAGGATCAGGCGATGCGCGCGCTCGAGCGGCTGCGCGCGATCATCGCCAATCTCGACTGGAGCGCATTCTCGCCCGGCATGCGGGTGACGATCTCCGCGGGCGTCACGACGCTCAAGCCGCGCGAAAACTCCGATACGTTGCTCGCCCGCGCCGATGGCGCGCTTTACGCAGCCAAGGCCAGGGGACGCAACCGCATCGCCAGCGGCTGAAATCCTTTTCCTCTTCGGCGCCGGAGAAGCCGTCGCCGCCGCTCCAGGACAGAGTCATGAGTTTGAAGCCCGAGACCGCTCCCGAAAGTCTGCTCGATGAGCTGCAGACGACGCTCGCACACGGCACCGTCGCACGCCGCGTCGAGACGCTGCGCCGCGTGACCGACCTCTTCATCAACGGCTCGGTGAACTATTCCAACGAGCAAATCGTGCTGTTCGACGATGTTTTCCAATGCCTGCTCGAGCACATCGAAAACTCGGCCAAGGCGCTGCTCGCCGACCGCCTCGCCCCGATCGATACCGCACCGCCGCAGACCATCCGCACCCTTGCCTTCGACGACCTGATCGAGGTGGCGGGCCCCGTGCTGACGCTGTCGCCGCGGCTCGACGACGACACCCTGATCGAAACGGCGCGCAGCAAGAGCCAGGCGCATCTGCTCGCGATCTCGAACCGCAAGACGCTGAGCGGCGCCGTCACCGACGTGCTGGTGCTGCGCGGCAATGACGAGGTGATCCAGAGCGCGGTCAACAATCCCGGCGCGGAATTCACCGAGCGCGGCTTCACCCGCCTGGTCAGCCGCGCCGAGGGCGACGACAACCTGTCGACCTGCGTCGGCCTGCGCCCGAACATCCCGCGGCATCTCTATCTCAAGCTGGTCGCCAAGGCCTCGGACGCGGTCAGGCAGCGGCTTGAGGCTGCCAATCCGCAGCAGGCCAAGGAGATTCCGATCGCGGTGAAGGAAGCGACGCGGCGCGCGCGCTCGGCGCCGGCCGCCGTGACGCCGAACACCACGATCGCGCATGCCTTGGTCAAGTCGCTCTACCAGGATGGCCGGCTCGACGAATTCCAGCTCGCAGCCTTCGCCGAGGCCGGCAAGTTCGACGAGACCAATGCCTCGCTCGCCGCGCTCGCCAACGTCTCGGTCAGCGTCGCCGAGAACATGATGATCGAAACCCGCGCCGAGGGTGTCATGATCCTGGCCAAGGTCTCGGGCCTGTCATGGTCGACGGTGCGGGCGATCATCAACCTGCGCGACGACATCTCGGGCGGCGAGCCGACCGATCTGCAGGCCTGCAAGGACACCTATGAGCGGCTGCGGCCGTCGACCGCGCAGCAGGTGCTGCGCTTCCATCGCATGCAGCAGTCCGCGCCAGCGGCCTAGTAGCGTAGCGCCCGGTTTCCCATCAGTGCGCCGACGCTCGCAACGATCGCGGTCGCCAGCGTGTACCAGGTGGCGACGAACAGCGGCGAGTCATCCGTGCAGTGCGACGCGTAGACGGTTGCCGCGAGCCCCGCCGAGAGCAGGCCGGCTATCGCACCCGCGACCGCCGGCCGCGCCGGCGCGCCCTGCCGCAGCCCGTACAGCGCGCCGACCAGCAGCGGCAGCGACATCGCGGGGATCGCGGTCATGCAGGCCATCGAATTCTTGCCGATCAGCCGCGTCATCATCGGCGTCCGCTGCGGCATCATCATCTCGCCGCTGATGGCGGCGACGAGGATGCCGGCGGGAATCAGCAGCCACCAGCCGAAGCCGCGCAGCGAAGCCTCCGGGCGCGACAGATGCAGGCTGACCGCGATCGCCGAGGCGGCAAGCGCCAGCGTCACGGCGAATTTCAGGTCGAAGAACGGATTGTGCATCGCGATCATCACGTCGGGCCGCACGCCGAGTTCGGCGAAGAAGATCAGGAGCGAGACCGGCGCCGCCGCCAGTAGCGCCAGCATCAGCGCAAGACCGATCGGACGCGCGCGATAGGCATTGTCGGCGGCCAGGGTTCGAATGAGTTGATCGGTGTCCATGCTCATCGATCCCGTAATTTCGCAGTGAGGCTCGCAAGCCCGCGATGCAGCGCGACTCGCACCGCGCCCTCGGTCATCGAGAATTTCGCCGCGGTGTCCTTGATCGAGGCGCTGTCGACCGCAATCGATTGCAGCACCTCGCGCTGCCGCGCGGGCAAAGCCTGCAACTGGGCGCTCACCTCGCCCGGTGAGGCCGTCGGTTCCGGTGTTTCCCCGGGCAGCGTCTCGGCGAAATCATCGATGTTGACGAAGATCCGCTTGCCGCGGCGGCGCAGCGCGTCGATCAGCTTGTTGCGCGCGATCGCGAACAGCCACGGCGCGAACGCCGCGCTGGTGTCCCAGGTCTGTCGCTTCAAATGTACCGCCAACAAGATGTCCTGCACGATGTCCTCGGACTGATCGACCGGTTGTCCCGCGCGCGCCAGGCCGCGGCGCGCCGCAGCACGGAGTACCGGCGTGATGGCCTTGAGCAGGCGATGGTACGCCGCATCATCGCCTGAAATGGCCGACCGCATCAGGCCGGTCCATTCATCCTCACGTTCGCGCACGCAGGCTCCTGAATTGCAATTCGGCCGATCTTTCAGTTCGTTACGCGGCATGCCAGACGATCACGAATTCGTGATCTCTATCCTCCAGCAAGACCGCGCCGAGGATCGGCCTCAAAGAATCGCTCCGGCGGGTTTCCAGACGTCACGGCTCATAACACCGATCGGTCCGACAAGCATCGGTGCTGCTGCCGTCGATGGGCCACTGGGAAGAAATTGCCCAGCTTTTGCCCCCGGATGCCCGAAGATTCCCTTTTTCTGCCCCGGTGTGGACACGCAGCGGGGTCTCTTTTCGCCCTTGGGCGGGCGACATGGGGAGATCATCAAAATGAAGATCAAAGCCAGCGGGCGCTTGGCATTGATGGTTGCGACAGGACTGACAGGGCTTCTTGTGTGTCTCGCGGCTCCGTTGCCGGCGCATGCGGCCGGATCGGACGCATCGGCATCGAAATCCGACAGCGCAACGACCGACAAGTCTGCCGAGCAGAGTTCGCGGCATGGCCGGCGCTCGGCACGCCACCGGTCCTCCAGGACCGCTGACAAGACCGCCGACAAATCCGACAGCAAGAAGGCCACCAATAACGACGCCGGCAGGGTCACCTCGGCAGGCATTCCCGCCACCGTCGCCAACGCCAATGCGGAGCTGACCTCCGGCGACGACAATGCAGCGGCGACGCCGGTGAAAGCCAATGTGTTGATTGCCGCGGCCGACAAGCCCGCAGACCAGTCCGACGGTAATGTGGTCGCATCCGACCAGCTCAACGAGGTCGACCGAGCCCTGCAGCAGGAGCAGCCGGCGGAACAGCCGCAGCCGGCCCAGCCGCAGACCGCTCAACAGGAGGCATCGCCGGCGCCGCCGCCGACGGTTGCCGTGGCTGCACCCAAGCCGGCCCCGGTTCTGGCGAGCAGCGACAGCGCGAGCTGGGACCAGACCTCGCTGATCGGGAAGATCTTCATCGGGTTCGGCGCTTTGCTCACGGTGGCCTCCGCCGCGCGCATGTTCATGGCCTAGCGGAGGCACCTGCGGTGCGGCGCGGGGGGCGCCGCACCGCAGCCCAAAGCCTCGTTTCAGCCACTTGAAGCGCATCCCGTCAGCGGGCACATTGCCCGGCAAATCAGGCACGGGGTTTGCGTCCATGGCTACGTTCGAATTCATCATTGTCGAAAGCAAGGGACCAGTCGGCGTCATCACGCTGAACCGGCCGAAAATGCTGAATGCGCTCTCGTTCGGCGTGTTCCGCGAGATCGCCGCGGCGGTCGACGATCTCGAGGCCGACGACAAGATCGGCTGTATCCTGATCACCGGCAGCGAGAAGGCCTTCGCGGCCGGCGCCGACATCAAGGAGATGCAGCCGAAAGGCTTCATCGACATGTTCAACAGCGATTTCACCGCCATCGGCGGCGACCGCGTCGCCCGTTGCCGCAAGCCGACCATTGCCGCGGTCGCGGGTTATGCGCTCGGCGGCGGCTGCGAGCTCGCGATGATGTGCGACATCATCATCGCCGCCGACACCGCCAAGTTCGGCCAGCCGGAAATCACCCTCGGCACCATTCCCGGCATCGGCGGCACGCAGCGCCTGACCCGTGCGATCGGTAAGTCGAAGGCGATGGACCTCTGCCTGACCGGGCGGATGATGGATGCGGCGGAAGCCGAGCGCTCGGGCCTCGTGTCGCGGATCGTGTCGGCCGACAAGCTGCTCGAGGAGGCGCTCGCGGCAGCCGAGAAGATCGCCTCGATGTCGCGTCCGGCCGCCGCGATGGCAAAGGAAGCCGTCAACCGCGCGTTCGAGACGCCGCTCGCGGAGGGCATGAATGTCGAGCGCAACCTGTTCCACTCGACCTTCGCGCTCGAGGATCGCTCCGAGGGCATGGCGGCGTTCATCGAGAAGCGCAAGCCGGTCAACAAGAACCGCTAAAGCATGATCCGGAAAAGTGCGAAGCGGTTTTCCGGACAAGACCATGCTCAGACAACAGGCTAAGGCGCGATGATCTCATCGCGCTTTAGCCATTCGGCTCCGTTGCAAGGCCGCGGTGACGAGCGCGCGATAGGCGCGCTGGGCGAAATGCGTCGGCTTGTCGAGACCGAGCCGCGCCAGGCATTCGCGGTCGGCGGCATCGGGCGGATGCCGCATGCCCTGCCACAGCAGGCCGGCGAGTTGCAGCGGCGTGTGCTGCGCCTGCTGCAAGATCTGCAAGGCCGGAATCAACCGCTGCTCGACATCGGTGAAGTCGCTGCCGAACGGGAATGACGGCAGCAGTCCGGCATCGCGCGCGGGCCTCAGCGCATCGCCGATGCGCTCGGGATAATTTTCGCGATGCGCCGCAGGAATCTCGTAGCTGCGTTGCAGCTTGCCGGCATCCTTTGCCCGCCGCATCAATTCGCCCTGGAAGCGGGAGTCCGAGACCTGCAGCATCGCGGCGATCACGTCGGCATCGGATTTCCCCCTGACGTCGGCAACGCCATATTCCGTGACAAAGACATCGCGCAGATGCCGCGGGATGGTCTCATGTCCATAGGACCAGCGGATGTTCGACTGCGCTTGCTTGCCGGACTGACGGGTCGCCTCCAGCGCCAGCACAGAACGTGCGCCCTCGAGCGCGAATGCTTGCGCCACAAAATTGTACTGACCGCCGACCCCGCTCACGACCTGGCCGTTCTCGAGACCGTCCGAGATCGCAGCGCCGAGCAGCGTCGCCATCATCGCATTGTTGACGAAGCGCGCATCGACCCGGGCGCGACGCTTGCCGTCCTCGTCGCCGAAGATCTCGTTGGTGAAGGAAACCGGCATCATCTGGATTCGCGCCAGCTGCTCCGGTGCCATCTCGCGCAGCGCCCGGTAGAATGATGGCGGGCCCAGGAAGAATGCGCCGTGCAGGATCACGCCGCCGACCTCGCGCTTGAGGATGCCGGCGTCGATCAACCCGAGGAACGCCTCGAACAGCATCTCGCTGACGCCGTAGAGACCCTTTTCGAACGACCCGGTCTCGGCCGCGGCGAGTTGCCCGGTACCGGGCGCAAGGCGCTGCATGATGCCGTGGAATTGGGCGTTGTCGCGATGGCGGACCACGAGCCCCTGCGCCAGCGCGTCGCCGACCTGCCCGATGCCGATCTGCAACGTGCCGCCGTCGCGGACCAGACCGGCGGCGTGCAAGCCGATCGCATATTTGGTGTCGCTGATCGGCTCGGACGGCGGCGCGAACAGCGGGAAATCGGTCTCGGGACTGTCGAGCACCGCGGCGAATTCATCCGCCGGCAGGTCGCCGGCGCCGGGCATGAAGGGCAGCTCGGAATTGACCTGGCCGATCAGCTTGAACGACGCCCGCCCCTGCGCACGGGCGCTCAGCACGTCGAGCGTGGTGTCGGTGTTGCAGCTCAGGCTGTAGCGCGGCACGCCGTCGACCATGCGCTTGGCAACGAGCTGAGGCACGACATTCAGTCCGCGCGACAACAAATATGACGCCGCATGGGTGTAGTTGGCGGAAATGTAGTGCTGTTGCGCGAATGGCTGGTGCAGCCACTGCCCCGCGAGGAAGAAGAACTCAAGTCGGAGGCCAAGCGGTCTTAGGAAGACAACTATAACACTCAACTCCTTGGCTCACAAGTCGGAGGCCAAGCGGTCTTAGGAAGACAACTATAACACTCAACTCCTTGGCTCACAGAACGACATGGCTACGATCCGACTTAGCGCGGAGAACAGCGTCAGGTTGATGGAGCGGTCGGCCACTGCTCGCGCATACAGCGCGTTGACGATGTGGTTGGCCTTGCCGAGGCCGAGCGGCAGCCCGACCACCAGTTCGGTTCCGACGTCACGAATGATGTGCTCCGCGATCGCCTCGGGGTCGGAGAAGAATATCGGCATCAGCAATGGACCCGGAAGAGACGGTGGATAACCGGCATCGTTGAATCGACGGCCGGCGGTTCAAACTTATACTTCATATGACCGATACGTGCGCCTGTGACGAACCGGCAACAGACAAGAACTGAAATGATGTGCAGATGTCGCGCGGCGGTTTGTCTGTGGCGGCACCGCCCCGTAAACAGGTAGATGTGTCGGCGGCGTCGGCGGGGGCGCACTGCCGGAGTTTTGGTTTGCGGGATCACATGGTTGAGCGTGCCGCGAGGGTCGGCGACGTAGCGAGGCGCGTGCTTTTGTCGGGCATCGGCCTTGGCGCGCTGGCATGTGCGCTGCTGACGGAGACCGCGGCACGCGCCGAGAGCCTGCCGGACGCCCTGGTCAAGGCGTATCAGACCAATCCGCAACTCAACGCCGAACGGGCGCGCCAGCGTGCGACCGACGAGAACGTGCCGCAGGCGCTGGCCGGCTACCGTCCCCAGATCATCGCCGGCCTGTCGGTTGGTCTGCAAGCGGTGCGCGACCAGCTGCCCGGCAATGTGATCCAGACCGCAACGCTGAAGCCGTGGCAGATCGGCGTCACCGTGACGCAGACCCTGTTCAACGGCTTCAAGACCGCCAACAGCGTCCGCGTCGCCGAGTTGCAGGTGCAGTCCGGCCGCGAGGCGTTGCGCAATGTCGGCCAGGGTGTGCTGCTCGACGCGGTCACCGCCTACACCAACGTCCTGGCCAACCAGACCCTGGTCGAGGCGCAGCGCGCCAACGTCGCCTTCCTGAAGGAGACCCGGGCAATCACCGAACGGCGCCTTAATGCCGGCGACGTGACGCCGACCGATACCGCCCAGGCCGAGGCGCGGCTCAACCGCGGCCTTGCCGATCTCAACGCCGCCGAGGTCAATTACGCGATCAGCCAGGCCACCTATGCGCAGGTGGTCGGCAACGCACCATCCCAGTTGCGCCCGGCCGAGACCATCGACCGGCTGTTGCCGCGCAGCCGCGAGGATGCGATCGCGCTCTCGCTCCGCGAGCATCCCGCCGTCACCGCGGCAGGCTTTGACGTCGACGTTGCCTCGACCTCGATCCGCGTCGCCGAGAGCAGCCTGATGCCGAATGTCTCCGTGCAGGGCAGCGTCAGCCGCAGCCGCGACACCGACACCACGCTCGGCAGCTTCGGCACCGATCAAGCCTCGGTGATCGGTCAGGTGACGCAGCCGATCTATGACGGCGGCACCGCCGCATCGCAGACCCGGCAGACCAAGGAAGTCGCGGCGCAGAGCCGGCTGGTGCTGGATCAGGTCCGCAATCAGGCCAAGACCGCCGTGGTCAGCGCGTGGGTCGCCAATGAGGGCGCCAAGATCGCGGTGTCGGCTTCCGAGTCCGAGATGAAGGCCGCGGAGGTTGCGCTGGCTGGCGTGCAGAAAGAAGCCGCGGGCGGCCAGCGCACCACGGTCGACGTGCTCAACGCGCAGCAGGATCTGATCACCGCGCGAGCACGGCTGATCGGTGCGCAGCGCGACCGCGTGATCGCCTCCTACACGCTGCTCAGCGCGACCGGGCGCCTCGACGTCAAGACGCTGAACCTGAAGACGCCGGATTATCTGCCCGAGGTGCACTACCATCAGGTGCGCGACGCCTGGCACGGCCTGCGCACGCCGTCGGGACAATAGGCACTGCGGAACCGTTCGCTCCGCGAACGGGCCCTTCCCGCCCGCTCTCTCCGCCGATAACCTCCGCCCCCGCCGGCAACCCATAATGCCGGCGCGCGTATGACGCGCATAACAGCCGAGCACGCAGGGAGACGTCCAATGCTGACGCGACGCGATATGATGCAGGTTTCCATCGCAGCCGGAGTGACCATGACCAGCAGCAACGCATTTTCCAAGGCAGCGCAACCATCGACCGCGGTGAACTTCGACGTGCCTGCCGGGGCATGCGACTGCCACACCCACATCCATGGCGACCCCGAGAAATTCCCGTTCTTCGCCGGCCGCGTCTACACGCCGGAACCGGCCTCGCCGGAGGAGATGAGCGCGCTGCACAAGGCGCTCCATGTCGAGCGCGTGGTGATCGTGACGCCGAGCGTCTATGGCCCCGACAATTCGTCGACCCTGTTCGGCATCACGGCCCGCGGGCCGACCGCGCGCGGCGTCGCCGTGATCGACGACAAGACCAGCGAGAGCGATCTCGATGCCATGAACAAGGCCGGCTTCCGCGGCATCCGCCTCAACCTCGCGACCGGCGGCGTCAACGATCCCAATGTCGGCCGGCAGCGCTTCTCGGCCGCGATCGAGCGGATGAAGGCGCGCGGCTGGCATGTGCAGCTGTTCACCAGCCTCGCCATGATCTCCGCGATCAAGGACCTCGTCGCTACAGCGCCGGTGCCGGTCGTGTTCGACCATTTCGGCGGCGCCGAGGCCGCCCTCGGCACAGGCCAGCCGGGATTTGCCGACCTGCTCGCGCTGGTCAAGTCCGGCGAGGCCTATGTCAAGATTTCCGGCGCCTACCGCGCCTCCAAGCTCGCGCCCGATTATGCCGACGCCACGCCGCTGGCGCAGGCGCTGATCGCGGCCAATGCCGAGCGCATCGTCTGGGGCACCGACTGGCCGCACCCGGATTCGGTGACGCCGCAAGGCAAGAAGGTCACCGACGTGACGCCGCTGTTTCAGATCGACGACGGCCGCCTCCTCAACCAGCTTCCGGTCTGGGCGCCGGACGCCGCGGTCCGCAAGGCGATCCTGGTCGACAATCCGGCGCGGCTCTACGGCTTCACCTGAGGCCGTCCTTCGGCCGGCGCGAGAAGTAGGAGATCAAGACCGGCAGCGTGATCAGGATCACCAGCGGCGCCAGCATCATGCCGGTGACGACGACGATAGCGAGCGGCTTCTGCACCTGCGAGCCGATGCCTTCCGAAATCGCCGCCGGCAACAGGCCGACGCCCGCCACCACGCAGGTCATCAGCACCGGACGCAACTGCAGCTCGCCGGTGCGGATCACCGCGCGCATCCGGTCGTAGCCTTCGTCGATCAGCTGGTTGAACTGCGACAGGATGATGATGCCGTCCATCACCGCGATGCCGAACAGCGCGATAAAGCCGATCGCCGCCGACACGCTGAACGGAATCCCCGAGATCAGCAGCCCGAGCACGCCGCCAAAGATCGCCATCGGGATCACGCTCATCGCGAGCATGGTGTCGACCATCGAGCCGAAATTGAAGAACAACAGCACCGCGATCAGCGCGAGGCTGATCGGCACCACGATCGACAGCCGCCTGATCGCGTCCTGCAGATTGCCGAACTCGCCGACCCACTCGACACGCGATCCCGGCGGCAGCTGCACCTGCTCGTCGATCTTCTGCTGCGCCTCCCGGATCGCGCTGCCGAGGTCACGCTCGCGGACCGAGAACTTGATCGGCAAATAGCGCTCCTGCTGCTCACGGTAGATATAGGCCGCGCCGGAGATCAGGTTGATCGAGGCCACTTCGGAGAGCGGTATCTGCGTGATGCCGCCGTTGGCGTTGGCCACCCCGATCCGCAAGTTCTGGATCGCCTCCGCGCTCTTGCGATATTCCGGCGCAAGGCGGACGATAATCGGAAAGTGCCGGTCGCTGCCGGGCTCATAGAGGTCGCCGGCGCTGTCGCCGCCGACCGCAACCCGGATCGTGGCGTTGATGTCGCCCGGCGACAGGCCATAGCGCGCGGCGCGCGCGCGATCGACGTCGATCTGGATGGTCGGCTGGCCGAGCGAGGTGAACACCGCAAGATCGGTGACGCCCTGCACCGTCGACAGCACCGACTTGATCTTGTTGGCGGTGTCGGTCAGCGCCTGCAGATCATTGCCGTAGAGCTTGATCGAGTTCTCGCCCTTCACGCCGGACACCGCTTCCGACACGTTGTCCTGCAGATACTGCGAGAAATTGAATTCGACGCCCGGGAATTTCTCCTGCAACTGCGCCAGCAATTGCGCAGTCAGCACGTCCTTGTCGTGAGTATTTGGCCATTCGCTGGCCGGCTTCAGCGGCGCGAAGAATTCGGCGTTGAACAGGCCGGCCGCATCGGTGCCGTCGTCGGGACGGCCGTGCTGCGACACCACCGATACCACCTCGGGACGGCTGCGGATCAGCTTCCGCATCTCGTTGACATAGGCATTGCCCTCCTGCAGCGAGATCGTCGGCGGCAGCGTGGCGCGGATCCACAGATTGCCCTCTTCCAGCTTGGGCAGGAATTCGAGGCCGAGGAAGCGCGCGAAGATGATGGTCATGACCACGAGGCCGGCCGCGCCGGCCATCACCAGCTTGCGGTTGGCGATCGCCCAGTTCAGCACCGGCAGGTAGATCGCGTCGAGCTTCTTGACGATCCAGGTCTCGGTCTCGTGGATATGCGCCGGCAGGATGATCGCGCTGAACGCCGGAGTGACCGTGAACGTCGCCAGCAGCCCGCCGGCCAGCGCGTAAGCATAGGTGCGCGCCATCGGGCCGAAGATGTTGCCTTCGACGCCGGACAGCGTGAACAGCGGCAGGAACGCCGCGATGATGATCGCCGCGGCAAAGAAGATCGAGCGCGACACATCGGCGGCCGCCGACAGGATCGCGTGGCTCTTCATCCCCATCACCGTGTCCTCGGAGATGTGGCTTCGCTCGTGTTCCGACAGCGCGGTGGTCTGCGACAGCCGGCGGAAGATCGCCTCCACCATGATCACGGTGGCATCGACGATCAGGCCGAAATCGATCGCGCCGACCGACAGCAGATTGGCGGATTCGCCGCGCAGCACCAGGATGATCACGGCGAAGAACAGCGCGAACGGGATCGTCGCACCGACGATCAGCGCGCTGCGGAGGTCGCCGAGGAATATCCACTGCAACAGCACGATCAGGAGGATGCCGACCACCATGTTGTGCAGCACGGTGTGGGTGGTGAGCTCGATCAGGTCCTTGCGGTCGTAGATCCGCTCGATCTTCACGCCGGGCGGCAGGATCGAGGAATGGTTGATGTCGTGGACCAGCTGCTCGACGCGGGTAATCGTCGGCGAGCTCTGCTCGCCGCGGCGCATCAGGACGATGCCCTGCACGATGTCGTCGTCATTGTCGAGGCCGGCGATGCCGAGCCGCGGCTTCTCGCCGATCGTGACATGGGCGATGTCGCGCACCAGCACCGGATTGCCGCCGGACTGCGAGACCATGGTGTTGGCGAGGTCGTCGATCGAGCGGATCAGGCCGACGCCGCGCACCACGGCCGATTGCGAACCGATGTTCACGGTGTTGCCACCGACATTGATGTTTGCGTTGGACACCGCCTGCAGCACCTGCGGCAGCGTCAGTCCGTTGGCGACCAGCTTGTTGAAGTCGACCTGGATCTCGTAGGTCTTGGTCTTGCCGCCCCAGCCGGTGACGTCGATCACGCCGGGCACCGCGCGGAAGCGGCGCTGCAGCACCCAGTCCTGCAGCGTCTTGAGGTCGAGCACGCTGTAGTTAGGCGGTCCCTTCAGGCGGTAGCGGAAGATTTCGCCGATCGGGCTGAGCGGCGAGATGCCGGGCAGCACGTTGCCCGGCAGCGGCGCGAGCTGCGACAGGCGGTTGAGCACCTGTTGCAGCGCCTCGTCATAGGTGTAGTCGAAGGAGAACTGCAGCTTGACGTCGGAAAGGCCGTACAGCGAGATGGTACGGATGGTCTTGAGGTTCTTGATGCCGGCGACCTGGGTCTCGATCGGGATCGTGATGTAGCGTTCGATCTCCTCGGCCGAGAGGCCCGGGCTCTGCGTCACGATATCGACCATCGGCGGGGTCGGATCGGGATAGGCCTCGATGTTGAGCTGCTTGAACGCGAGCAGGCCGCCGATCAAGACGGCCACAAACATGGCCACCATCAAGTAGCGGCGATTGACGGCAAGGGCGACGAGGCGATCCATTCAGATCGGCGCTTTCAACTGGAAGGGAATTTTCTTATTGAGCGTGATCTCCGCGCAAACGCGTTGCGCGTTTGTCGCGAGGGAAAACCGCTTCCCACTTTTCCGGATCATGCGCTTAGGTGCCTGATGCGGCGCGGTCGATGAAGAGGCTTCCCTTCGTCACGATCTGCTCGCCCGGCTTGAGGTTGCCGGCCACCTCGACGAGGTCGCCATTGATGAGGCCGGGCTTGATCTGACGCAGCTCGATGGTCTTGTCGTCGGCCCTCGCGACCCAGAGCCGAACCTGGTCGCCCTCGTAGATCAGCGCCTGCTTCGGCACGCCGACTGCCGGGTGATCGCCCTTCGAATACAGCGTCACATTGGCGAACATCTCGGGCTTCAGCCGCTTGTCGGCGTTGTCGATGGTGGCGCGAACCAGGAGCCGGCGCGAGGTCGCGTCGATCGCCGCGGCGACATAGTTGACCCGGGCGTTCAGCGTCTTGCCCGGCAGCGCCATCACGCTGAAGGTGAGGTCCTGGCCGACCGCGACATTGTCTGCGTCGGATTCGCGGACGAAGGCGATCAGCCAGACCGTCGACAGATCGCCGATCACGTAGACCGGGTCGCTGGCACCGGTCGAGACATACTGGCCGGGACCGGCCTTGCGCTGGACCACGGTGCCGCCGATCGGCGCGAACACCGTCGTCTCCGGATTGAGGCGGCCCTTCTGCCGCAGCGTCGTGATGTCGTCGTCGCCGAAGCCGAGAATGTGCAGCTTGTTCTGCGCCGCTTCCAAAAGCGTCTGCGCCGAGCGCGCATCGTTCTGCGCTTGCACCAGCGCGGTCTGGGCCTGCTGATAATCCTTCAGCGGGATCGCCTTGCCCTCGGACAGATCCTTGGCGCGCTTCTCCTGGATCTGCGCCAGGTCGAGCGCCGACTGCGCCTTGTTGAGGCCGGTCATCGCCGCGATGTAATCGTTCTGCGCCTGCACGGTGTCGGCCGCCTCGATCACGAACAGCGGCTGGCCCTTCACAACGGCATCGCCCGGCCGCACCATGAGGCGGGTGACACGCCCGGTATAGGGCGAATAGACCGGGGTGGAGCGGTCCTCATCGATGCCGATCTTGCCCTCGGTCACCAGCTCGGAGCGGAAAGTGTGCTCGCTCACGGTCTGGAAGGTCAGGCTGGCCCACTCGGCCGCCGACGGCGCATAGCGCGCGCCGCCCTTGCGGGACTGGCTGGAGACTTCCGAAGATGTCTGCTTTTCCGAGCCGAAACGCGTGTAGCCATAGGCACCCGCGCAGGCAACCGCCAGCAGCGCCGCGGCCACGACCAGGCGCGGACGGCTAAAGCTCTGCATTCTCTTGGTAAACTCTTTCACCATGCGGTCCGCGGGGTCGATCGTTGCAGCATCCGGCGGGACGGCCCCAGCGGTGCGCTAATAGTGCTGAATTGGCGTATCAAACAACCTAAAAATCGCCATTCGGCGACGCCTGTCGTTAAAGTTTGCATAGCCTGAACGGCAGCTGAATGTCTCATCCGGGAAACTCCGGGGCAGGAAACTCCGGAGGGTGGCTGCCGAGCGGCATGGCCGGACGGGACCAATGGGCCGGGGTCCTGGACAGCACGGCGGCATGCCGGACCGAGCTCAGCGTGCCAAAGCCTGACCGCAGCCGTTCGATGAAGGGCTGCACCGCATCCGCCTTCAGGTCCTCGGTCGCAAGGCCTCCTTCGAGGCGGCCGAGATTCCACAGCCAGCGTCCGGTCTGCGCCAGCGATACCCGGACGTGCCAGCTGCCGCCTTCGCGGGCCTGGCGGGCCTTCGCCATCATGGCACCGAACGCCATGAAATATCCGGTGGCGTGGTCGAGCATCTGGGCCGGCAATTCCTTCGGCCCATCTGTGCCGGCCGCCTGTCCTTCGGCATGATTGAAGCCGGTCGTGGTCTGCACCAGCGAGTCGAAGCCGCGGCGCCCGGCCCACGGGCCGGCATGGCCGTAGGCCGACAGTGTCACATAGACGATCCCGGGATTGATCCGCGCCGCTTCCTCCGGCGAGAAGCCGAGCCGCGCGATCGCCTGCGGCCGATAGCCCTGCGAGAGAATATCGGCCTGCGCCAACAGCCCCTGCATCACACCCCGCCCCTCCTCGCTCCGCAGTTCGAGGAAGCTCGTGAGCTTGCCGCGGCCGGTGTCGATGGTGAGCCAGGGGATCGCCGGCAGATCGGGACCGGAGATCAGGAGTACGTCGGCGCCATGCGCCGCGAGCGTGCGGCCGGCGACGGGACCGGCGATTACGCGCGACAGATCGAGCACACGGATGCCGGCCAGCGGCCGGTTGCCCGCGGGCCACGGCTTCGGTGCGGCCTCGCCGATCTTCTCGATCGAGATCAGCGGCAGTTTTGCCAGTTCTTTGGCATGCGTCGTCGCCGACCACTCGTCGTGCGAGCGCATCAAGGCGACGACGCCGCCGGCGGCGTAGGCCGCGGTCTCGAACGCCTCGCCGTCCCATTGCAGCAGCGCGGCCTGGACCTCGTCACGCTCGGCGTTGCAGCCGAGCACCTTGCAGACGGCGTCGCGATGATGCGGGAAATTGGTGTGCAGGCGGACAAAGCGGTTGTCTTTGACACGATAGACGCCGGCGATCTTGTCCCAGGCCGGCGGCGGCGGCTTGTCGTCGACGCGCAAATAGCGCTCGCTGCGGCATTCGACGACGGCATGGCGGATGTCGACCGCGACGTCCTGCTGCTCGCCGCTGCGGGCCTTCCAGATCTCGGCCGCGGCGAGGCCGGCTGCTGCGATCGGCGCCTGCGCTGCGGCTGCGACCCGAAACGACGACGGCAGCTGCGGCTCGCTGCCGGTCAATGTGACCGCATCGAGCGCGGCCGGCGCGCCGCCGGCGCCGGTCCAGACATCGGAAAGGATTTCACGAATGTCCTGCATGCGCATACCCGTTTGCGATTATCCTATGCCCGAGCATGATGACAAAAAGGCGGTGCCCGATCCCAACAATCATTTCCGGCCCTGCTTATATCCAGCTCTGCCCGACCCACACAGGAGTTGCAATGGCTGCCATCGATCCTCTCACCGCCGGCGCTGTCTTCCTCGCGACCGCAGCGACCGACGCGGTCTATGTCATGTTCACCTCGGCGGTCGTGGCGCGCAAGCGCGTGCCGGCGGCGACCTGGAGCAGCGTCTGGTATGTGCTCTCCTCCTATGCGGTGATCAGCTACACCGAAAACTGGCTCTACGTCGCCTTCGCCGCCCTCGGCTCGTGGGTCGGCGCCTACGCATCGATCACCTTCCTGCACCGCCCGCCGGGCGGACCGCCGGTCGGCGCCGCGGTGGAGTAGCATGCAGCGGCTGAGGAAGTCATCCGCCATCGATGCGACGGTGAGACCCGCCCGACAGGGACCAGCTGTAAGCTACGTGTCAGCATTGGCGTGTAGGCTACACGTTCGCATTCGCGCGACATCAGTCGATGAACTGGTTGGATGGACAATGGCGCGTTCGCGCCGCATGAACTCGGAGAACCCATACGCCGCGGCGAATGTTGTAGGCGGGACTCGCCGTTGCAAGAGTGCATAGCAATTTGCTTCGGTGGTTAAGTCCCAGGCGTCGTCCCGGCGAAGGCCGGGACCCATACGCCGCAGCGGATGTTGTGGATGGCACTCGTCGTTCCAGCAGAGCGTAACCATTTGCAACGGTGGTTGTGGGTCCCGGCCTTCGCCGGGACGACGATGAGTGTGTGGCGCGGTATGTGAGTCATGCTTCCGCGTTCTCACGACATGTTTTGTCCGAGCTTTGCATCTCGTTCCGCCCTCTCTTTTGAACAGAGGGCGCAGGGAAAGCCGGGTGCCGATCGCACCCATGGGCCCCGAGGAATGGGTAGAAAGCTCGGGGGTAGGACCACAGGTGTCCTCAGGGTGACGGTGAGAGAGCCGTCGCACGCGGTTCAATGAAAATCGCGGGACGGCGGCAGGATGCGGACGTTGCGTGGGTGGCGGATCTTTTGCGGCGAGTTGTCGCCGTGATCGCGGCGGTCGTCGTTGAGCGGCTCGATCAGCGCGGGGCCCGCCGGCACCGGATGCTTGCGGCTCAAGGATTCGTTGGCGAGGCCGATCAGATCGTGGGAGCGATCGGTCATGCGCTGCGCCACCAGATGCGTCACGCCCTCCGGGCTGCTCTGGATATAGCCCTCGACCAGGATCAGGCGCGCGCCCATCACCTCCTTGCGGTACTGCTCCATCACCTTCGGCCACACCACGATGTTGGCGATGCCGGTCTCGTCCTCCAGTGTCATGAACACGACGCCCTTGGCGCTGCCCGGCCGCTGCCGCACCAGCACGACGCCGGCACAGCGGACGCGGCGGCGGTCGTTGCTCCGGTTGATGGTGTGACAGGCGACGACGCGCTCCTTCGTAAAGGTGTCGCGCAAAAACTCCATCGGATGGCCCTTCAGCGAGAGGCGGATGGTCTGATAGTCGGCGACCACCTGCTCCGGACGCGGCATCTCCGGCAGCGGCTTGGCGCCCTCATCCGGCTGCTCGCGTGCGGTGGCGGCCTCGAACAACGGCAGCGGCACGTCGTCGGGCAGCCGGCGCACCGCCCACAGCGCCTCGCGGCGGTCGAGCCCGAGCGAGCGGAACGCATCGGCGTCGGCGAGCAGGATCAGCGCGCGCTTGGGCAGGCCGGTGTCGCGCGCGAAGTCTTCCAGCGAGGTGAACGGCCGGCGGTTGCGCGCGGCAACGATGCGGTCGGCCCAGTCTGTCTCAACACCGTCATTCCGGGGATCGCGAAGCGAGAACCCGGAATCTCGAGATTCCGGGTCTGGTGCTAGCGCACCATCCCGGAATGACAGTTGAAGCTGTTTCAGCCTCTCCTCGTCCTCATCCAGCCAGTGAAATCCGTCGATCTGGCGAAAGCCGAGCCGCACCGCGCAATGATCGCCGACCTTCTCCTCGAGCGTGTTCTGCGCAAAGCTATGGGAGACATCGACTTCGCGCACCGTGACGCCGTTCTTGCGGGCGTCGCCGACGATCTGGGCCGGGGCATAGAAGCCCATCGGCTGCGAGTTGAGCAGGCCGCAGCAGAACGCATCCGGATGATGGTGCTTCAGCCATGAGGAGATGTAGACGAGTTGGGCAAAGCTCGCGGCATGGCTTTCCGGGAAGCCGTAACTGCCAAAGCCCTTGATCTGGTCGAAGCAGCTGCGGGCGAAATCCGGATCGTAGCCGCGCGCCACCATGTTGCCGACCAGCTTCTCCTCGTAGCTGCCGATGGTGCCGAGATTGCGGAAGGTCGCCATCGAGCGGCGCAGGCCATTGGCTTCCTCAGAGGTGAAATGGGCCGCCTCGATCGCGATCCGCATCGCCTGCTCCTGGAACAGCGGCACGCCGAGCGTCTTGTGCAGCACGTTGTAGAGTTCGTCCTTGTCGCCCTGGTCGGGCGCCGGCGATGGATAAGTCACCTGCTCCTGCTTGTTACGCCGCCGCAGATAAGGATGCACCATGTCGCCCTGGATCGGACCGGGGCGCACGATCGCGACCTCGATGACGAGATCGTAGAAGGTGCGCGGCTTCAGCCGCGGCAGCATGTTCATTTGCGCCCGACTCTCGACCTGGAACACGCCGAGCGACTCGCCGCGACACAGCATGTCGTAAACTTTCTTGTCGTCCTGCGGGACCGAAGCTAGCTCCCAGTGCTCGCCCTTGTGGTCGGCGATCAGGTCAAAACATTTGCGGATGCAGGTCAGCATGCCCAGCGCCAGCACGTCGACCTTCATCATGCTAAGGGCGTCGACGTCGTCCTTGTCCCATTCGATGAAAGTGCGGTCGTCCATCGCGGCGTTGCCGATCGGCACATAGGTGTCGAGCCGGTCCTGGGTCAGTACATAGCCGCCGACATGCTGCGAGAGATGACGCGGAAACTCGATCAGCTCGGTGGCGAGCTCGACCGCGAGGTTGATCATCGCATTTTTGGGATCGAGCCCGGCCTGTCGCACCTGCATGTCGTTGAGGCCCTTGCCCCAGCTGCCCCACACGGTGTCGGCGAGCGCCGCGGTGACGTCCTCGGTCAGCCCGAGCGCCTTGCCGACGTCACGGATCGCGCTGCGCGGGCGATAATGGATCACGGTGGCGATGATCGCGGCGCGGTGGCGGCCGTAGCGGCGGTAGACATATTGCATCACCTCCTCGCGCCGCGAATGCTCGAAATCGACGTCGATGTCGGGCGGCTCCAGCCGCTCCTTGGAGATGAAGCGCTCGAACAACAGATCGACCTTGGTCGGATCGACCGAGGTGACGCCAAGCACGAAGCAGACCGCGGAATTGGCTGCCGAGCCGCGTCCCTGGCACAGGATGTTCTGGCTGCGCGCATAGTGCACGATGTCGTGCACGGTGAGGAAGTAATGCGCGTATTTCAGCTCGGCGATCAGCGCGAGCTCCTTGTTCAGGGTGGTGCGAAGCTTTTCGTCGATCTCGCCGCCGAAATATTTGTCGACACCGGCCCAGGTCAAATCTTCCAGATGCTGCTGCGCGGTCTTGCCCGGCGGCACCGGCTCGTCGGGATACTGATATTTGAGCTGGTCGAGCGAGAAAGAGATGCGTGCAGCAAAGCGCATGGTTTCCGCGATCGCGTCCGGCAGATCGCGAAACAGCCTGATCATTTCATGCGCTGGCTTGAGATGCCGCTCGGCATTGGCCTCGAGCCTGCGGCCGACCGCCTCGATCGTGGTCTTTTCGCGGATGCAGGTCAGCACGTCCTGCAGCGGGCGGCGCGCCGGATGGTGATAGAGCACCTCGTTGGTGGCGATGAGCGGCACACCGGCGTCGGTGGCGAGGCCATGCAGCCGCGCGAGGCGGCGCCTGTCGTCGCCGCGATAGAGCAGGCTTGCGGCGAGCCAGACGCCGTCGGCGGCGCTTGCCTTCAGCTTTGCAAGCAGATCGAGCGTGCCTGCCTCCTCAAAGCGATGCGGCAGCGCCAGCACCAGGAGCTGCCCCTCGACGAAGTCGAGGAGGTCGGCGAGCTTCAGATGGCACTCGCCTTTCTCGATCCGCACGATGTCGTCGCCGCGCTTGCCGCGGGTCAGGAGCTGGCACAGCCGGCCATAGGCGGCGCGATCGCGCGGATAGACCAGGATGTCGGGCGTAGAGTCGATGAAGACGATGCGGGCGCCGATCAAAAGCTTTGGCGGATGGGCAACCTTCTCGCTGTCGAGCTCCTTCCAGGCGCGCACCACGCCGGCCAGCGTGTTGTGATCGGCGAGCCCGATCACGGGAATCCCGAGTTCGCTCGCCTGATGCACATAGGCGCGCGGATCGGAACCGCCGCGCAGGAAGGAGAAATTGCTGGTGATGCCGATCTCGGCATAATCAGGTGGAGGTGCGCTCATGCGAACAGCCCATGCACATACCAGTTGGCCGGAACGGGCTTGCCCTCCTCGTCGCGCAGCTCGCTCTCGTAGAGACCGTCGCGAAAGATCCAGAAGCGCTGGCCTTCGGCATCCTCGACGCGGAAATAATCGCGCGTCAGCGACGCGCCGTCCTGCTTCCACCATTCCATCGCGATGCGCTCGGGGCCCTCGACCCGCACCACCTCGTGCTGCGCGCGCCGCCAGGTGAATTGATGCGGCGGACCGTCGGGCACGGTCGCGAACGGCACCTTGATCGGTTCGGGCTGCTCGAATAGCCGCAAGGGACGCAGCGGTGGTTCGCTCGCAACGTGCTCCGGCCAGGCGGCGGCGCTGGCCGCGGCCAGATGATGCTGCGCCGGCAGCGCGAGCGCCGATCGTTCGGGGATGTGGCTCTCCAGCGGCAGATGCACGACGACGCGTTTTCCGCCGATGCGGGCGGCGATGCGGTCGATCAGCGCCGAGAGCTCGTCATTGTCGTGTATGGTGGCGTCGAGATCGCGCTGCTGCTGTACCACGATCTCGGTACGCCCTGCGGCGAGGCGAATGAGATCAAAGCCGAAGCCGGGATCGAGCGGATCATTCAGCGCATCGAGCCGCTCGCGGAACAGGCGATCGATCATCTCGGGCCGCGTCACCGGACGCCCGGTCTCGACCATGATCGCGCGCACCGCACCGTCGGTGCGGAAGAAGCTCGCTTCCAGCTGCCGCGCACCTTTGCCCTGCTTGTCCATCGCCGCAACCAGCATCTTGGCAAGGCTTGAGAGCGTCAGCGCGATCACGGTGTCGGTCGCGATCGGCTCGGGGAAACGCTTCTCGACGATGTAATCGGGCAGCGGCTTGCGCGGGCTGATCGGGGCATCGCCCTGCCCGAGCGCGTGGCTGAGCAAGGTGGTGAAGGCCGCACCGAACCGCGCCGAGATTTCGTGCGGCGCGCGCGAGGCGACATCGCCGATGGTCTTCAAGCCGGCGCGGCGCAGGCCGGTGGTGACAGCGGCATCGGCACCGAGCGCCGACACCGGCAGCGGGCCGACCGCCGCCGCCTCCTCGCCATCGGCGACAATCTTGCCCGAGGCGGTGCGCGTCAGCGTACGCGCCGCGATCGAGGTGCCGGCAATGGCCGCGCTGACGGCAAAGCCGCGCCGGCTCAGCGCCCCCGTCACGGTCTGTAGCAGCGCTCGCTCGCCGCCGAACAGATGCGCGCAGCCGGTGATGTCGAGAAACAGACCGTAAGGCAGATCGAGCGCGACCAGCGGCGTGAAGCGGTCGCACCAGCCGGCGATGTCGTTCAGCGTCTTCAGATCGGCGGCGGGATCGGCATCATAGACCGTGAGCTCCGGACAGATCGCCCGCGCATTGGCGAGCGGCAGCCCGATCGACAGCCCGGCGCGCACCGCGGCCTCGTCGATCGCGTGCAGCAGGATGGCGTTGTGGTCTTTTGCGACGACGACGCTGGGGAGTTCTGCTTTCTTCGCCTCTCCCGCTTGCGGGAGAGGGAGCCCTGCCACCTCCCGTGCATCAGCTTGCGAGGCGATGTCCTGCGCGAGCTTGCGCTTGATGCGGTCGATGGGCAGGCGTGGCAGCCACAGGCTGAGAATACGCCGACGGTTCACTGAATTGGCACTCATCACATTTCCATTCCATGATCCATCGCCCGACAGGGCCATGACGATTGCGCACGAGTTCGGCCTCGAAGCGCGGCGCGCCCCACACGCTCGCGGCATTGCCCGGCGGCGAATGCGCCGCGCGCACGATCCAGCGCGTCTCCGCGGTCGAGGGGATCGGGGTTGCCGCGATCCGCAGCACCAGCGCGGTGACGCCGGAGGCCTGCGCGGCCAGGGTCAATTTGCGGCTGGCGACGAGATCGAGCTGGCGCGCCTGGCCCCAGACCTCGAGCACGACCGCGCCGAGCGCATCGCAGGCGAGCGCGTCGGCCGCGGCGCGCAGGCCGCTATCGACATCGGCAGCGCGCACCGTGACCAAGAGGCGCGGATCGAGGCCGAGCTCGGCAAGCCCGCGCATCGATAGCGCGCCGTTTTCGCGATCGGAAAAATCCTGCCGCACCCAGACCAGCGGCTTGCGTGCCGACAGCCGTCCGGCGAGCCCCGCAATGAAGCCGGTCGCCGCGCCGCCTTGATGGCCGGCCGCGAACACCTCGTGCAATGCCGCCGGCGCAAGCCCGCCGCGCAGCATCGCATCCGCGCCGGCATGGCCGAGCGCGACGCGGTTCGGCATCGCCGCATCCGATGACGCCTCGATACGCGCGATGCTGCCGCGCAGAGACGCAAGCGTACCTATGCGTGCGGCGGCGCATGATCCGCCAAAGTGTGAGCGGTTTGGCGACAAGATCATGCGCCTTTCTTAAAAAAGAGGAGCGCGATCGGACGCAAAACCGGCGACCACTTTTGCTGATCGCGCTCCGGCATATGCGCCGCTCCTTCCAACCAAAATTTGAGGCCGTCACTGGTCTGAACAGAGAACCAGGGACTGGCTCATTTGTTCATGATATGTTCTAATATAAAGCTAACAGGGCCCGCGGAGTCAATCGGATTGGTGAGATCATCGATTCATGAGTGGAATCAATGGGATTCAGCAGCCGCCGAACCGGACAGGCCCTGATCTTCCGCAAGTCAGGCACGCAGGCCCCGAAAATGACGGCGTGACGGAAACGGAGCAATCGCATGCGCATCATCGTGCTCGACAACGACACCGATTTCGAGGGCTGGCGCAAGGCCGCGCGGCGATTGGCGCTGAACGATGTGAAGCCCGCGGAGATCACATGGACCGTACGCAGCGACGACGAATTGTCGTCGGCATCCTGCGTGAATGAATTGCCGGATACGCCGCAGGCTCGGTTCAATGTGTCGGCCAAATTCGTCGAGCTCGCAAAGGCCGCGATCCTGCATCGCAGTGACGAACGCTTTGCCCTGCTCTATCGCCTGCTGTGGCGGCTGCGCAGCCGTCACGATCTGCTCAGTGCGACCGATGATCCCGATATCGCCGAGGTCCACGCGATGGCGCGCGCGGTCTATGTCGATATCGACAGGATGCATGCGCATCTGCGCTTCCGCGAGATCGGCCGCGAGCGGACGGCGCATTACGTCGCATGGTTCGAGCCGGAGCATCACATCGTCGAGCTTGCCGCGCCGTTCTTCGCCAGCCGCTTCGCCGACATGCCGTGGTCGATCCTGACCCCCGACGTCTGCGCACATTGGGACGGGCACGCGATCTCGATCACGCCGGGCGTCGCCAAATCCGAAGTGCCGACCGAGGACCGGCTCGAGGAGGCCTGGCGGCGTCACGACAACGGCCGCTTCAATCCCGCACGGCTGAAAGTGATGGAGATGCCGCAAGCCTATTGGAGGAACCTGCCCGAGGACTCGATCATTAAGCCTCTGATCGAAGACGCAATGCGCATGACCAGCGGCCCCTTCATCGCACGCAAGGCGGCCGAGCCGCAGAAGCGGCAGGATACGCCGATGCCCCGCAAGCAAGTTCAAGGCAAGCAAGTTCAAGGCAGGCAAGCTCACGACACCATCGCGGCCTTGCGCGAGGAGGCCGCCGATTGCCGCGCCTGCCCGCTGTGGAAAGACGCAACCCAGACCGTGTTCGGCGAGGGACCGCAAAGCGCAACGCTGATGCTGGTCGGCGAGCAGCCCGGCGACAAGGAAGATCTCGCAGGCCACCCCTTCGTCGGACCGGCCGGCCAGATGCTCGATCGAGCGCTGCAGGAAGCCGGCATCGATCGCCGCAAGGTCTATGTCACCAATGCAGTGAAGCACTTCAAATTTGTGCCGCGCGGCAAGATCCGGCTGCACCAGAAGCCGAGCACACCGGAGATCCGCGCCTGCCGCCAGTGGTATGAGCGCGAGCTCGCCACCATCAAGCCGGACCTCGTGATGGCGCTCGGCGCCACCGCCGCGCAGAGCGTGCTCGGCAAGATCACGCCGATCAACAAGAACCGCGGCCATCTGATCGACCACGACGGAACCAAGGTGCTCGTCACTGTGCACCCGTCCTATCTGTTGCGGCTGCCGGATGAAAAAGCCAAGGCGCTGGAATATCAGCGCTTTATCGACGACCTGAAAATCGCCGCACATCAGTTGCGCAGATCAGTCGATGCAGCTTGAGTTCCGCAAAACCAGCGGAACCTGAGGAACCACATCGCAACGAGAAATTGTTCTAAGCCGCGGACAAATACCTACAACCTTTAATTGATCCGTGGTAGGGTAGCATGTTCCGCAGGTATCGGGCGTCATGTTCACGCCATGACGTACCCTGAGGCGGGCGCGCTGCGCGGTTTGCTAGCCCCGATCGTGCGGCGCGCCACCTCATCTCTCAATCCCCCTCCCTCATTTCGCAACCTTCCACTCGCAGGCGTCCGCCGAATTCTCCGGCTGCCCGGCCGGCCGGATGCCAGTGTGATGTCCTCCGCACATTGTCTCGTCCTGCGAAACGCAGGCAGCTTTCCGTCGCGATCCGCGATCCTTGTTGCTGAAGATTGCCACGAGGCCGCGAAGCCACGTGCGCGCTCAATGCGTTGCACAAAACTTCGGCTCGATGTCCACCGCCACGGGAGACCGGCGCGGCTCGCGGGCCGGATTTCAATTGCTTGTCATATGCATCGATCAAAATCGGGAGCATTGGGACAGGAGTTTACCATGAGCGATATGGCGTTACCCGGCTCGATCGAGCCCGCCCTGAAAAAGGGTCCGGACCTCGACAAGGGCTTTCATCCTCTCACCGGGGTTATCTATTTGGGCGTGGTTGCGGCCGCGCTGCTGTTCGTTGCCTACAGCATCTATGCCGATGTCGACGCCACCGGCACGCGCATCACCTCGTTCCTGCCGTATATCCTGCTGTTCGTCGCGCTGCTGATCGCGCTCGGCTTCGAATTCGTCAACGGCTTCCATGACACCGCGAACGCGGTCGCCACCGTGATCTACACCCGCTCGCTGCCGGCGCATGTCGCCGTGGTGTGGTCGGGCATGTTCAACCTGATCGGCGTGCTGCTCTCCAGCGGCGCCGTCGCGTTCGGCATCGTCTCGCTGCTTCCGGTCGAACTGATCCTGCAGGTCGGCAGCAGTGCCGGCTTTGCCATGGTGTTCGCGCTCTTGATCGCCGCCATCATCTGGAATCTCGGCACCTGGTGGCTCGGCCTGCCGGCCTCGAGCTCGCACACCCTGATCGGTTCGATCATGGGCGTCGGCATCACCAACGCGCTGCTGCGCGGCCGTGACGGCACCTCGGGCGTCGACTGGTCGCAGGCGACCAACATCGCGAAGGCGCTGCTGCTGTCGCCGCTGTTCGGCTTCGCGCTCGCCGCCGGCCTGCTCTACCTCCTCAAGATCGCGCTGCAGCGCGCGACGCCGGCGCTGTTCGGCGAACCGGTCGGCGACCAGCCGCCGCCGTGGTGGATCCGCGGCATCCTGATCCTGACCTGCACACTGGTCAGCTTCTTCCACGGCTCCAATGACGGTCAGAAGGGCATGGGCCTGATCATGCTGATCCTGATCGGCACCGTGCCGACCGCCTATGCGCTGAACCGCGCAATGCCCTCGAGCCAGATCGAGCTGTTCACGGCGCACTCGACCGCGGCCAGCAAGGTCATCGAAGGCAAGGCCGCCGGTTACAACGTGATCGGCAACCCGCGCCCGGCTGTGACCAACTATGTCGCGCAGCACCAGATCAACGAAGGCACCTTTCCGTCGCTTGCGGTGCTGGTGCGCGACATCGGCCAGCAGGTTGCCCAGTATGGATCGCTGGCCAAGTTCCCGGCTGACGCGGTCGGCAACACCCGTAACGACATGTACCTGGCGTCCGAGGCGATCCGTTTCCTGATGAAGGACAAGGAAGCCGAGCTGACCGCTGCCGACATCGCCACGCTGAACCAGTACAAGGGCTCGCTCGATGCCGCGACGAAGTTCATCCCGAGCTGGGTGAAGTTCGCCGTCGCCATCGCGCTCGGCCTCGGCACCATGGTCGGCTGGAAGCGCATCGTCGTCACCGTCGGCGAGAAGATCGGCAAGACCCACCTGACCTACGCGCAGGGCGCCTGCGCCGAGATCACGGCGGCCGCGACGATCGCGGCGGCCGACGGCTACGGCCTGCCGGTCTCGACCACGCATGTGCTGTCGTCAGGCATCGCCGGCACCATGGCCGCCAACGGCTCCGGCCTGCAATGGGCCACGATCCGCAACATCGCGATGGCCTGGGTGCTGACGCTGCCGGCCGCGATGATCATCTCGGGCGTTCTCTACTACGTGTTCTACCACCTGTTCTGACGCCCCACGCTTTCGGCGCAGCAACGCGCCGGACAAAGGCCCGCACTCCGGTGCGGGCCTTTTGCTTTGGACTGCAGCCCGGCTCCTCGCTCAGGCGGCGCAAGCCTTCGCAACCTCGGCCAGCAGGCCGCGCGCCCATTTGTGCAAGCCGGATTTGGCCGTCCTGGCGCCCCAGTGCATGTCGATCGAGATCGGCACGCGGAACGGCAGCGCAGCGACATGGAGGCCGCCGCGCATCGCCCGCGCCAGATGATGCGGGATGGTCGCGACGAGCCTGGTGCCTGTGATGATGCGCTCCAGACTGTCGTGGTTGGGCAGGCTGACCACTGGCTCGATCTCGATCTTCCTCGCCCTCAGCGCCGCGAGATAGAGCGGCTGCCACTCACCGCTGTGGGTGATGAAGACATGCTCGGCCCTGGCATAGGCCGACAGCGCGATCCGGCCGCGCGCCAGCGGATTGGCCCGATCCATCACGCAGACGTAGTGGTCGGTGAGGATATGGCGCCGGAAGAAGCCTTCGCCGGCGATGCCGACCGGACCAAGCACGATGTCGCACTGGTTCTGCTTGAGATGGACATCGCCGTGGCCCGCGGCATCGAGCAGGACGAGACGGACTTGCGGCGCGCCGGCGCGCAGCCGCGTGCTGAACTGCGGGATCAGGGTCTGACGTTCGTGATAGTTGCAGGAGATCGTCACGCTGCCCTGCGCCGTCGCCGGGTCGAATTCCGCCGGTGAGGCAAGCCCGTCGATCTCGCCGATCATGTCCCGCGCCCAGGTAACCAGCGTCGCGCAGCGCTTGGTCGCCGTCACGCCATTGCCGCTGCGAACGAACAGCGGGTCATGCAGCGCGCCGCGCAGCCGCTCGATCGCATAGCTGATGGTGGACTGGTTGACGTCGAGCCGTTTGGCCGCGGCGGAGAACGACTGCAGGTCATAGACCAGCACAAGGGTCCGCAGAGTCCCGATGTCGATCGGATCGATCGAGGAATTGGCCGCCACGCTGCACCTCCCGCATTGCTGGCGGCCCAGCCTAGCACAAGGTCATGGAATATTTCGATGGGCCAGATCAATCCCATCGAATTGAGCGATCGCGCAGCCCGGGGCTAGCCTTGGCGAAAAAGCGCTCCCGGGAGGACCAATGACCAGCGCCGTGCCTGTCGTTACCGATATCGCGTATCAGGATCTGCTCGACGACCCCTATCCGATCTTCCGCCGTCTGCGCGAGATCGCGCCGGCGGTCTTCGTCGCGCCCGCGAAGCTGACGCTGGTGACACGCTTCGACGACATCATGCGGATCGAGCGCGATCCCGCGACCTACTCGGCCGATAATCCGGCCTCGCTGGTCAACAAGGTGATGGGGCCGACCTTCATGCGCAAGGACGGCGCCGAGCATGCGATCGGCCGCAAGGCGATCGAGCCCTCGTTCCGTCCGGCCACAATCAAGGAGCATTGGGCGCCGCAATTCACCGCGATCGCAGAAAAACTGATCGATGATCTGTTGGCGACCGAAGAGGCCGATCTGTTCTCCGCCCTTGCCGCGCCGATGGCCTCGCTCAGCCTGATGGCAATGATCGGGTTTCGCAAGATGCCGTGGCAAACCCTCGCCGAGTGGTCGCAGGCGCTGATCGACGGCGCGGGCAATTACGCCGCCGACGCCGAGATCGAGCGCAAGGCGATGCAGGCGAGCGCCGAGGTCGATGCCGCGATCGACGCGGTGCTCGACGATCACCGCCGCCAGCCGAATCCTTCGGTCCTGTCCTCGATGATCAATGCCGATCCGCCGATGCCGATCGAGGGCATCCGCGCCAACATCAAGGTGATCATCGGCGGCGGCCTGAACGAGCCGCGCGACGCGATCCTGACGCTCGTGCTCGGCCTCCTGGAAAACCCGCCGCAGAAGAACAGCGTGCTGGCAAAGCCGGATCTGTGGCCGGCCGCGCTCGAGGAAGCGGTGCGCTGGATCTCGCCGATCGGCATGTATCCGCGCCGCGTCACCCGCGACGTCGATCTCTCCGGCACCACGCTGCCGCAAGACCTTCAGATCGGCCTCTGCGTCGGCGCCGCCAACCGCGACGGCAGCCGCTTCGTCGAGCCCGATCGCTTCGACGTGACGCGGCCCAAGCAATCGCATCTGGCGTTCGGCGCCGGACCGCATTTCTGCGCCGGCACCTGGGTGTCGCGGCTGACCGTCGGCAAGATCGTGGCGCCGATGCTGTTCGCGCGCTTGCGCAATCTGCGCCTCCGCGCGGAGGCGCCGCCGGTCGTGCGCGGCTGGGTGTTCCGCGGACCGGTGACGCTGCCGGTGCGATGGGACGCGTGAGCCTCACGCCGCCAGTGCGTTCTCGACGATCTTCACGAAATACGACGTGCCGAAGACGATCGCCTCGTCGTTGAAATTGTAGGCAGGGTGATGCAGGCCGGCGCTGTCGCCATTGCCGCAGAAGATGAAGGCGCCGGGCCGCGCTTCCAGCATGTAGGAAAAATCCTCGGCGCCCATCAGCGGCGGCATCTCGTGCACGTTGGACGCGCCCGCGACCTCGCGCGCGATGCGGCTCGCGAATTCGGTCTGCGCCTCATGGTTGACGGTGACCGGGTAGCCGCGTTCATAGGTGAGATCGATCTTGGCGCCGGTCATCTTGGCAACGCCGTCGACCACCTCGCGCACGCGCTTCTCGATGAGGTCGCGCACCTCGCGGGTCAGGGTGCGCACGGTGCCGCGCAGCTCCGCGGTCTGCGGGATCACGTTGCGGGCGTTGCCGGCGTGGAACTCGCACATCGAGATCACGGCGGAGTCGAGCGGATCGACGGTGCGCGCGACGATCTGCTGCAAGGCGGTGACGAGCTGCGCGCCGACCAGCACGGAATCGATGCATTTGTGCGGACGCGCGGCGTGACCGCCGAGCCCTTCGATCTTGATGTCGATCGCATCGGTCGCGGCCATGATCGGGCCGGTGCGGATCGCGAACGAGCCAATCGGAATCCCCGGACCGTTGTGCATGCCGTAGACCTGCTCGATGCCGAAGCGATCCATCAGGCCGTCCTTGATCATCGCGGCTGCTCCGGCCCCGCCCTCCTCGGCCGGCTGGAAGATCACGACCGCCTCGCCGGCGAAATTGCGCGTCTCGGCCAGATAGCGCGCCGCCCCCAGCAGCATCGCGGTGTGGCCGTCATGGCCGCAGGCGTGCATCTTGCCCGGCGTCTTCGAGGCGTAGGGCAAATTGGTCTGCTCGTGGATCGGCAACGCATCCATGTCGGCGCGCAGGCCGATCACCTTGACGTCGCCCTTGGCCGGCCCCTTCTTGCCCTTGATGACCCCGACCACGCCGGTCTTGCCGAGCCCGGTCGCGACCTCGTCGCAACCGAACTCGCGCAACCGGTCGGCGACGAATGATGCAGTGCGGTGCACATCGTAGAGCAGCTCGGGGTTTTCATGGATGTCGCGGCGCCAGGCCTGGATATCGGGTTGCAGATCGGCGACGCGGTTCACGATGGGCATGAGAATTCTGGCCTCAGAGGTTGGACGTAAGTCATCTCTAGCATGCAAGAGCCGGTCCACCCAAACAGATGTGGCATGCTCGCGGCTGGAGCCTGCATTCGCAATCGGGATGCGGGCCGCCCCTCGCTGGACTTTGCGCAGACTTCAGGTCTGATATCATCGCATCCGACCAAAGCCTAATAGTGCGGCACATATCCCGCACGGATACTACCCCAGGTTTCCCGCACCGAAATCCTCTCGCCTTCCAACACGGAGCGGCTGCATGACGCCGGATCAAGCGGTCCTGTTTTCCACCATCATCCTGCTGGTGCCGATGGGATACTTCCTGCTGGCGGCGCCGGCGTTCCTGCTCGTGAAGCTCGACGTCCCGCCGGTCACACGGCTGCTGCGTGGCATGTTCAATGCCTACTTCCTGGTGCTCACTGTTTCGGGCGTGATCGGCACGCTCGCCTTTGCCACGGCCGGCCGGTTCGCCGTTGCGCTTGGCATCGCCTTGATCGCGGCGTTCGCGGTGCTGGCGCGCCGATGGTTCTTGCGGCGGCTCGATGCTGAGGCGGACGCGCGAGACTCGGGTGATCCCACCGCGGTGCGGCGGCTGCGCCAGCTGCATTGGGGCGGCATGCTGTGCAACGCGGTGCAGGTGTTCGCTCTGGTCGGCAGCATTCCCTACATGGCGCCGCTGCCCTGATCGCGGTTTGCTCGCTCGTCCGGATGCGGTTCCCGGCTGTCCGCTATGCGTCACGTTTCCGATGCGGATCGTACTTCGAAAGCACGTCCTTGAGATAATCCCGGCTTTTCCATTCCGGGGCGGGCGGCTCGTACCCGGGCCGAGGCACGTACAGATTCGCCGGTACGTCCGCTGAGGCGCCCATCAGGTCCGGAACGTAGCGCGGGCAATTTGGAAAGATCTCGCATTCGACGCGCACGACGACCTTCGCGCCGTGATGCCCGGCAAGCACTTCGGCGCTGTCGTGGATCGTTGCCTTGCCTCGGATGCGCGTGCGAAACGTCTTGCCGTCGAGCCGTACAAACAACAATCCGACGTTCGGGTTGCGGTGAATATTGCCGAGCGTGCGGTACATGTTGTTGCCGTCGTACTCAGGGAACTCAAGCGTATCAGGCCCGGTGATCTTCACGAAGCCGGGATCGCCGGAACGCATCGAGCAATCGACGTTGTCCTGGTAGCTGGTCGCGATGAAAAAGAAGCGCGTCTCCTCGATGAGCTTGCGGTCCTGTTCCCAGAATTCGAAGTGGAGGCGATGCTTCTCGAGGCCGTCGGCGACACGCCGACCGTCGAAGCGGTCCTGCAACTCACGCATTCCGTCGTGATAGAAAGGGGCGCGGACTGGGTCGGCCACAGCAATCCTCCGGCAAGTTGAGCAATCGATCTGCACTTTGACGTGGCCGCGATTTTCCTTGGCAGTTCACCCGGCCAGCAAGGCGAAAGACTATTCATTCGGCATGGGCGTGGAAAGCCATCCAGGTCCGGAGCGGGTGAAAAGGCGTCGATAACGGCCGTCCCCTACCCTGATGTCAGCATCTGGCTGCGGATCTCCTGCGCGGTGCGGCGCAGCGGCAGCAGGAACTTCTTGCGCGCGCCGGCTTCGCTCACCGTTCCCGAGATCGTGTTGACGCTGAGCGCGGCGACCACCGCGCCCGCGGGATCGCGCAACGGCACCGCGATGCCGCAGATCGCCGGATCGAGCTCGCCGTCGACCCAGGCATAGCCGTCGCTCTCGACCCGCGCGAGCAACTCGCCGAGACGCTCCGGATCGGTGACCGTGCGCGGCGTGACCTGCCTGAAGCCCCCGGTCGCGAGATAAGCCTCGCGGGTGCCGGGCGGCAGCGCCGCGAGCATGACGCGGCCGAGCGAGACCAGATGCGCGGGCAGCCGGCTGCCGACGCCAAGATTGGCGGAAAGAATCCGCCGCGCCGGCAGGCGCAGCGCATAGACGATCTCATCCTCGTCGAGCACCGCCATCGCGCAGGATTCGCCGATCTCGTTGCGCAGGTTTTCCAGCGCACGCTGCGCATGACCCCAGTATGGCAAGGCGTTGAGATAGGACAGGCCGAGCCCGAGCGCGCGCGGCCGCAGGCTGAAATAGCGTCCGTCGGAGGCGCAATATTTCAGCGCGATCAGGGTCGCGAGGATACGCCGCGCGGTGGCGCGGTTGAGGCCGGCAGTATCGGCGGCCTCCGCCAGCGTGTGCCGCCCCGGCGGCTTGCCGAGTGCCTCGATGATCGAGAAGCCGCGCGCAATCGCGCGCACGAAGCCGTCACTCTCTTTGCTCATGGCGGGCGCCCAGCTGGTTCCGTCATCGCGCTCATGACATCGCAGCTCGCATGGCTGCCTGCACATGACGCGGCCCTGCGCGCTTGTCAGGGGCTCCCGACCGCGCTAGCGTGAATTCATACAGCGAATGAATTGTTCGCCTGGCGAACTCAGTAGCAGGAGGATGCACGATGGCGCAAGCAGAAAGTTCTGCGGCCACCCCGTTCGAAACCGATTTCTGGAAAGACGCGAAGCTGCGCAAGGTGTGGGACGACATCGTCCCCGGCGAGCCGCGCAAGACGCTGCCCTACAAGCTCACGCAGGAAGCGATCGCGCTGTACTGCCGCGCAGTCGGCGAGACCAATCCGCTCTATCTTGACGAAGCAGCCGCCAAGGCCGGGCCCTATGGCGGGCTGATCGCGCCGCCCGCGATCCATATCCTGCTGATGTTCGCCTGCACGCCGGCCGACGACTGGATGCGCTCGCCGGGCACCGTCAATGCCGGGCAGTCGTGGAGCTACAACATCCCGGCACGCCCCGGTGACACCATCACCCTGCAGGCGCGCGCGCTCGACAAGTTCATCAAGCGTGAGCGGTTGTTCGTGGTGCACGACAATGTCTTCTTCAACCAGCATGGCGACGTGATCTGCTCGGGTCGCGGCCAGACCATCCGTCCGATGTAAGGAGGATCACCATGACCACGGCGAATTTCGAATCTCTCAAGGCCGGCGACACCATCGACGGCCCGGCATTTGCGGTTTCGCGCGAATCGATCCGCCTGTTCTGCGACGCGTCGCTCGACTACAACCCGCTGCATCTCGACGACAACTACATGAAGGGCGATTTCGGCAAGACCAATTTCGGCGGCATCATCATGCACGGCATGAACAATTTCGGCCTGATCTCGCGCATGCTGACCGACTGGGCAACGCCTGCCGGCGCGATCCATCGCAGGCTCGAGACGCGCTGGCTGAAGCCGGTGAAGCCCGGCGACACCATCCGCCCGGCCGGCACCATCAAAGCCAAGCAAACGACCGCGAAGTCGCGCTGGGTGCTGGTCGACGTCGCCGTACAGAACCAACGCGGCGAGACGGTCGCGGCCGGCGAAGCGATGCTGGAGTTTCCGCCGAACGCGAAGGCAGGCTAGCCGCGCGCACTCGATCGGAGCAACGGGCTCTTTCGCCCCGCCTGCGGGGAGAGGTCGGAAATGCATCGCTAGATGCATTCCGGGTGAGGGCGAGCCTCCGCGAGGGTTGCTGTCACCGTCTATGGGGAGACGGTCCCTCACCCCAACCCTCTCCCCCTAAGAACGGGGCGAGGGAGCCAACCGCCGTCGCGGCACCAACAAACAATCAAATAATCACTTGAGGAGACTTTCATGCAGGATGCGGCCCATTCGCGGCTCTATGGACGGATCGCCTGGCGCCTGATCCCGTTCCTGCTGACGTGCTACACGGCTGCGATCATCGACCGCTTCAACATCGGCTTTGCCAAGCTGCAGTTCCTGCACGACCTGCAGATCGACGACGCGGTGTTCGGGCTTGCCGCCGGCATCTTCTCGGTCGGCTATGTCGCGCTCGAAGTGCCGAGCAATCTCCTGCTGGTCAAGGTCGGTGTCCGCAAGACGCTGCTGCGGATCATGGTACTGTGGGGCGCAGTCACCGTGCTACTCGCGCTGGTGCAGAACCAGTATCACCTCTATCTGCTACGCTTCCTGCTCGGCGCCGCCGAGGGCGGCTTCTTCCCCGGCATCCTGTATTATCTGACGCTGTGGTTCCCGGATCGCGTGCGCGGCCGCATGACGAGCCTGTTCGTGATGGCGGTGCCGCTCGGCGGCGTCATCGCGGGTCCCGTGTCGGGCCTGATCATGGATCACATGCAGGGCGTCCATGGCCTGCATGGCTGGCAGTGGCTGTTCATCCTCGAAGGCGGCCCGGCCGTGCTGTTCGGCATCGCCGCCTATTTCTACCTCGCCGACGGACCGCAGGTCGCGAGCTGGCTGAGCGCCGACGAGCGGCGGCAGGTCGCAAGCGATCTCGCCCGCGACCGCGCCGCCGTTCCCGGCACCACGCGGAGCTTCGCGGCGGCGCTGCGCGAGCCGCGCGTCTATCTGCTCTCCTTCATCTACTTCGCGTTCTTCTGCTCGCTCAACACCATCCTGCTGTGGACTCCGACGCTGCTGAAACGCGTCGGCGTGGCGACCACCACCGAGATCGGCTGGCTGAGCGGCGCGATCTCGGTTGCGTCCGCGATCGGCATGGTGCTGATCGGCTACAGCTCCGACCGCACACGGGAACGGCGCTGGCACGTGGTCTGCTGCGGCCTCGTCGCAGCGGCCTGCTTCATCGCCTTGCAGGCCGCGCAAGACAGCGTGCTCCTGACCGTCACGCTGCTTGCCGTCGCCTCGATCGGCATCTTCGCGATCCTGTCGCTGTTTTGGACGATTCCAAACGCGATGCTGGAGGGCAGCGCCGCGGCCGGCGGCATCGCGCTGATCTCGGCGATCGGCTCGTTCGGCGGCGCGGTCTGCCCTGCCCTGATCGGCTGGATGACTGCCGCAACCGGGAGCATCTACGCACCGCTCGCCCTCGTCGGCGCCGTGCTCGGCATCGGCATGCTGACGCTGATCGTCTGTGTTCCCCGCGCGAGCCATGAGGTCACACTGGCCGAACCGAGCCGCCCCTGATCATCCAGCGCACGCCCGGCATCCACTGCCGGGCTTGTGTCGGCCCGCTGCGTCTGACTAATAAGAACCCAACAAAAGACGCTTGCCGGGAACGAGGACATGCCGCGAAGGCTCGAGGGTGATTTCGACTACATTATCGTCGGCGCAGGCACGGCGGGCTGCATCATGGCCAACCGCCTGTCGGCTGATCCGAAGAAGCGCGTGCTGCTGCTGGAAGCCGGCGGCAAGGACAACTGGATCTGGTTTCATATCCCGGTCGGCTATCTCTTCGCGATCGGCAATCCGCGATCGGACTGGATGTTCAAGACCGAGGCCGAGCCCGGCCTCAACGGCCGCGCGCTCGCCTACCCGCGCGGCAAGGTGATAGGCGGCTCCTCCGCCATCAACGCCATGATCTCGATGCGTGGCCAGGCCGAGGATTACGACCACTGGCGGCAGCTCGGCCTCACCGGCTGGAGCTACAGCGACGTGCTGCCGGCGTTCAAGCGGCTCGAGGATCACTTCCTCGGCGAAAGCGAGCATCATGGTGTCGGCGGCGGCTGGCGCATCGAGGCGCCGCGGCTGTCCTGGCAGATCCTCGATGCGGTCGGCGATGCCGCCGAGGAGATGGGCATCAAGCGCATCCCGGATTTCAACACCGGCGACAACGAGGGCACCAGCTACTTCCACGTCAACCAGAAGCGCGGCCGGCGCTGGTCGTCGGCGCGCGGCTTCCTCAAGCCGGTGCTGAACCGCAGCAATCTCAGGCTCGAAACCGACGTGCTGGTCGACCGCCTGGTGATCGAGAGCGGCCGCGCCGCCGGCGTGCTGTTCCGGCAGGGCAATGAGACGGTGGAGGCGCGCGCCCGGGGTGAAGTGATCCTTTGCGCCGGTTCGATCGGAACCACGCAGGTGCTGCAGCGCTCCGGCATTGGTCCGTCCGAATGGCTGTCGCCGCTCGGCATCGACATCGTGCTCGACGTGCAGGGCATCGGCCATAATCTGCAGGACCATCTGCAGCAGCGCGCGATCTACAAGGTCTCCGGCGTGCGCACGCTGAACGAGACCTATTACAATCTGGTTCGCCGCGGCCTGATGGGCCTCGACTACGCATTTCGCCGCCGTGGGCCGCTGACCATGGCGCCGTCGCAGCTCGGCATCTTCACGCGCTCGGACGTGACGCGCTCGCGCGCCAACATCCAGTTCCACGTGCAGCCGCTGTCGCTCGACAAGTTCGGCGATCCGCTGCACCGCTTCCCCGCGATCACGGTGAGCGCCTGCAATCTGCAGCCGAGCTCGCGCGGCACCGTGCGCATCAAATCGTCCGTTCCCGACGACAAGCCGTCGATCGCGCCGAACTATCTGTCGACCGACGACGACCGCCAGGTCGCGGCCGACGCAATCCGCACCACGCGCAGGCTGATGAAGCAGAAGGCGCTGGAGAAATATCATCCCGAGGAATTCCTGCCCGGCCCCTCGGTCGGCGACGACGATGCTTCGCTCGCCAAGGCTGCCGGCGACATCGGCACCACGATCTTCCACCCCGTCGGCACCGCGAAGATGGGAACGGCCAACGATCCGATGGCCGTGGTCGACGAGCGGCTGCGCTTCTACGGCCTGCACGGCCTGCGCATCGCGGATGCCTCGGTGATGCCGACCATCACCTCGGGCAATACCAACACGCCGACGGCGATGATCGCCGAAAAGGCCGCGGCGATGATCCTGCAGGATGCGCGATAGAACAACGATGAACGCCCCGAAGCGCTTCCTGGTTGGCGATGCCCGTGCACAGGTTGCGGTGGCGCAATGGGGCGAGCCGGCCTCGGACAAGCCGCCGGCGCTGCTGCTGCACGGTACAGGCTTTGTCGCGGAGGTGTGGACCGAGGTCGCAGAGGCGCTGGCGGCCGATTACACGGTCTACGCGATCGACCGCCGCGGCCATGGCTTGAGCCACAAGCCGCCGGCCGATCGCTATCACTTCCAGGATTTTGCCGAAGACGTCCGCATGGTGGTGGAGCGCCTCGACCTCCATGACATCTACGGCATCGGTCACAGTGCCGGCGCAACCGACCTGCTGCTCGCAGCCAGACTGATGCCCGGTCGCTTCGCGCGCCTGCATGTCACGGAGCCGACCGCGATGGATCCGCGCGCGCCGCGCGCCGGAGACCTCAGCGACATCGCGAACGGCTCGGTGCAGGGCGTGCTGCGCCGCCGGGCCGAGTTCGACAGCGCCGACGATCTGTTCCAGCGGCTGCGCGCCGCGCCGGCCTTCGCACCATGGACCGAACGGTCGCTGTGGGCCTATGTCCATCACGGCTTTGCGCGGCTCGGCGACGGCCGCATGCGGCTGCTTTGTACGCCGGAAATCGAGTCGGCCCTGCTCGGGCCGATCTTCCAGGCCATGGAGCAGATCTACACCGGCGACGCCCGCGGTAATCCGTTCCCCTGGTTCTCCGACATTGCCTGCCCGGTCTGCATCGCGACCACCGAGCAGTCATGGCCGATCTACAAGGAAATGGCCGACCGCGCCGCGGCGCTGATCCCGCATGCGAGCCGCTGGACCTTCGACGGCGTCGGCCATTGCGTCGCGCAGGAAGCGCCGGAGCTGCTGGTGGCAGCGCTCACGACATTTGCCGCGCGTGCGCGTTAAGGCATGCACGTATCAATGCGTTGCGTCTAGCCGTAGTGATCGAACTCGCTCAGGGCAATTCGGACCTCTCGCGCGAAATCGACCAACGACACGATGAAAGCCACAACGGCAACAATGAAGAGAATGGCAACGTCCCGCTCGTGCTGGATGTGAAGGAACGCACTCACAAAGCCGACGACGATGACAACGCTGATCGAAATGCTTCCCATGATGGACCAGAAGATCGCGCGATTGATCATGGTGGCGCGCCGAGCAAGACGCGGCAGGTCTGCCTTGAGCCGGCATCTCGCCTGATCCTGATCCGAAATTTGGTTCAGGTAAATCGATCTGTCGATGATCCGGTTCAGGCGGGAAATCAGCACCGCGATAAAGGCCGCCAATGCGCCAAGCAGAAATGCGGGCGCGGCCGCTTGAGAAATCACTTGAGAGAGCTGACTGACCGACGGCGTATCCGGTAACATCGACTCCACTTTCGGGTTGGCGCGGCTGAAACCAATCGGCCGAGCATTGGCAGCGTGGGACCCTGCTGACAATCACGACGCCCGCGTATCGAACCGGCGTCGGCTAATTGCCGGGCGGCGTCCGAACGGCGGGCATCGACACGGTTGCGGCCCATAGTGGCGTGATCTCGGCACAATCGAAGGCGCCAGCAGCGCTGCTATTTTGTCACGACTCGTCGGGCCGGCGTCACGGTGCTGGTCGGCGCCATCGGAGAGATCGAGAACGTCAACCAGGTATTCCAGCCGGCCGGGCGATTCTCTGCTGCAAATTCTCCATACCCTTTGAGATTCAGATAACCCTGCATGTCGCCTACGGGAAACAGGAAGCCGATCTGCGGACCAACGCCAAGCACGCGGGACCGGAAGCCTCCCAGGACAGGGTGCTGGCCGAAATCGTCGGTGACCTGCTGATAGGCATATCCAACCAGGCCAACGAAAACCTGCTTTGACAGGAATTGGGAGGCGCCCCAATCCAGATGGAAGTCGACCCCGCTCTGGTACTGGGTATCCGGATTCTTGAAATTGTAGGTGAAGCCCGCGACCGCGGAAAATTCGTGGCCCGCCTGCTGGTTGAAGTAGGTGTAGCCGCCGCCGGCATCGATGGCCGCGTGACCGATGCCGAGATTGGCAAGGCTGCTCGGGCTGTATGCTCCGACCGGGATGTCTCCCGTTACATAGCTCATGAAATTGTGCACCCCGGCGTTCCACTTCAGCGTCGCCTGCGGGTAGAGGTCGCCGACCGATGTGATCGAATCGCCGAAGCTGCCGGTGCGGGTTGTCGCCAGCGGACCGACGGCCGCCGTCAGCGTCCCCGCAAGATCCGCGCTCGACCGTCCGAACAGCCCGGTCACGCCGATGGCAAGTTGGCCACCCAGCACCGGCGTTGCGAACGTATAAGTGGGATTGAGAAGGATGAGATCCGCCTGCGCGTTGAGATGCAGGTTTAGGTTGACGTTAGCCGCGGCGGGGATTCTGCCGACCTGGATCTCCCTGGCGGCCGCGGCATTGCCGAATGCACTTACGCTGGTGTGATAGTAGACCTCCGCCATCGACCAGCCAGGGACCTGCGGGGTCGCAGCGAGGCTGCCGAAGCGGCCGGGAAGCCAGTATGAGACGCCGGCCTCGTCGGCACGCGCGGTCTCAGACGAAACTGACGCCATGACCAGTATCATGGCGATGCCGACATCCCTGAGTGTCTTGCCTCGCCCGTTTGGTCGCCGCCTCATCGAAAGACCGCGAAGCCGCATGTCACGCCCCCTTTGGTGCGGTGCGACCTGTACGGCTCGCTCAAGCGCACGATTCGCCGCAAAATTGTAGCACATTGATTCATGCCGGCCCGGTTGGAGCCAGCCTGAATCCAGTTTCTCAGGCCCCGATCTTCTTGGCGGCCGGAATCGTCCAAGTGCCGTCGATGATCGAGGGGTCGGTTTCCTGCGGCCAATACATCCGCAGCATGAGTATGAAATCTCCCTCGGGCGCAGGAAGCCAGTTCGATTCCTTGTCTTTGCCGGGCGAGTCTTTCTGAATATAGAGATCGGTCGAGCCGTCCGGATTTTCCTTCAGATTTTCCCGCGCACTGATCGAATATCGGTTGAGCGGATTGTTCACGAAGAAGTAGCTGCTGTCGTACATGGTGAGCGACCAGAATCCCTCGACCGGAGGCAAGTGGCCTTTGGGAAACCGCATGACGTATTTGTTCGCACCATTGTACTTGCGGCCATCCGCATCCTTTTGCGAGGTCGGATAGACGGCATCCTGCGGGCGGTTGGCGCCGAGTCCGATCGCGGTTACCAGGGCCCGCATCGGGTAGTCCGTCCCGTAGATGCCGGTTTTCGTCGTGAACGCAAAGCCGTTCTCATCCGTGATGGCCTTGTTGACCTTGAACTGAAGCATGATCCTGTCGAATGACACCTCGGGCACACGCTTCAGGAAGTCCGCCTTCAGCTTGGTCTCGTCAAAGTCCCGCCCGGGTACGATGCCGATGCGGGCAAATTTGGCGAGCTGGGCCGCGTCTGCCGCGTTCGGCGGGTTGCTTTTCATGAGCTCGCATAGCAGCTTGAAATACGACACCGCGTCCATGCGATTGACCTGTTCGCGGACGGCCGTCTTCATGTCGATCGAAGGATCGACCTTTCCTGGAGGCGGTGTGTACGGCTTGCCGTAAGCACTGAGCGGAACGAGCTTGCACTCATCCTGCAGCTTGTGGACGGCGGCGTAGTCCTCCGGCGTCCCGGTGCAATAGATGCGGCCGAGCAGCCACACGATATTGGTGGGCGATTTGTACTCCTTCACGCCGTCCGGCAGCGTGCCCTTCCAGCCGGGCCCGGTGATGGCATAGGTTTGGGCACCGGTGCCGGTGGTGCGCTTTCCCGGCACCTGGAACACCGTCGTCCAGCCATCAAGCATGGGCATCAGGAAATAGCGCCCCTTCATGTCCGGGATGCTGAGGACCCACGGTTCTTTCCCGACGTCGAAGAAGGACGTGGTGTAGAGCGTGTCCGCGTTGGGCGCAGTAACATCACGGAACGACGCGTCCGGATATTGGCGCAGCTTGATGATATGGCCCATCGGCCCTCGCGTGCCCACGGGCTCCGCGACGTTGGTGATGATCCTCCGCGTCATCTCCATCGTCACCAACGGATAGCCGAATATGTAGGCGTCGCTCGCGAGCCAGAAGTCCTCCAAGCCCTGACCGACACCCGCGAAAGCTCCCTCCTCGGCGACGGCTGGTCGACCTATCGCCGCTCCGGTGAGCAGACCCATTCCGCCGAGCGCAAGATTGCGACGCGTGATCTCCATTGTTCTCTCCTTTGCAAATCGAATGGTCTTCAAACAATCGTCAGGCTGCTCCGACTGTCGGCCTGCCGTAAAAGGTGTCCGATCCCGCGGGTCAGGGCTGCATCCTGATCCCGAGCGCCGCTCTCATATCCTTGAAGACCGCCGCGATCGCTTCGATGATGAGTTGATCAGGATGCGCCTTGCAATGTTGGATTACTTCGTGCTCGGCCTCGCGGGACTTCTTGATGTCGAGGTAGTGCTTGCGCGCAAGCCCGTTGTACCAACCGCTGTACCAGGCAGTGAGAAGGTCGGCGTCTCCCTGCCATGTTCCGGCGAGTTGCGCGCAGGTCAGCTTCTGAACGTCCAGATAGCCTTCGGCGTTGGCGTAGGCGCTGAGGTCTGTCTGCGCGTGCGCCGACTGAATGCCGGCGACGATCAGCGATGCTGCGATCATAGCGGTTCGTCTCATGATGCTCTCCTGTGAGCTCGCGTGCCCGGCTTAGATCGCGGCCGATCTTCCACCTGTCGGCCCGGCGGCTTCGACGCGACGGTCGCGTTGCTCAGTAACAAGGCGGATAAGGATAGTATCCGCATCGGGGGGCGTAGTACGGATAGGCTGCCGCAGCTCCAAGCGCGGCCGCACCCGCGACTGCAGCGCCGCGGTAGTAAGCACCTCGCCAGGCGGTGCGGCGGGCAACGCCGGCAAAAGACAGCGGCGTGAATGGACGACCGATGATGTCGATAAAGATCGACGCCGGTCCATCAGCCCCCGCAAGGTCGCCTTCGAGCATATCGACATCGAAAGTCAGCCTGTCGCCTTCGAGCTTGGGCGATTTCAAGACGACGACGGCGTCCGCTACCGATGATCCGTCTTTCCTGAACCCGGACACCGTGGCGTTTGGAGGGTCCTTTGCGAAATTGTCACTGCCATTGCCCCAATCCTCGACAATGCGCGATGTGAGATCATGACCGGCTGCCCTCACGGGCCGATCGGCGAACACGATCGCATTCGGTGAAACCCCCGTCAGCACAAGCTTCCCGTCCTTCAAGCTCGCACCGCGCGAGTTGAGGACGAAGAGCGATGGCACGACTTCCGGCTTTGCCTGACCTATCGACTTCTCGAGCGGTACGTGTGGTTTGTTCTCGGGTGCAGTTTGGGAAAGCGCCTTATGGGGAGCGGCAATCAATCCGGCGACGCAAAATACCAACAGAGCTGAGCGAAGGGTCATGTTTGTTATTCCTTTGGGGAGCGCAATCTCGGCAATCAGCTTCGCTAAGCATTTCGCGCCAATTCAAATCGCGCGTCTTGCCATTTCGCGCCAATGATCGGAATTGTCATGGCCCAGCGGTGTGGGATCTCTTGCGATGGCCCGCTTGGCCCTGCCGATCGGCAAGTTGCCGCTGCCTGTAAACGATAGGTTGGATTTTCATCAAACGCACGAACCTGCGGCTGAAGCTGCTGGCGTTGCTGTAGCCGACGAATTTCGCGATTTCCGACAGCCGCTTGCTTGAGTCTACGAGCAAGCGGCAAGCGATGTTCAAGCGAACCTCCGCGAGTATGTCCCTGTGGCTGGTGCCCAGGCGACCAAGGTGTCGCTGCAACGTGCGCGAGCTGATCTTGAGGGCGCGAGCGGTGCTATCAAGAGTTGCGTCACCGTGTCGCAGCGACGCGACAATGACTGCGCGGACCGCCTGGGCTGAAGGCAATCGGACAGCTCTCATCGGTTGGTTTGAGGCGTGAAGCCCGTGCTCCTGCAAGAAAAACGACGCTTCAAGATAAAGCAGCTTGGTCCACCGATCTGGCCATCGGCCGCCAAAACTTTCGCGAACCGGAATTCGTCGAACGCGTCGTCGCAGCTGGTTTCGCGATAAAGACAACGCAAGACGAGTTCCGGCCTGCTAAGCTGCGATCGCGGCAAAACTTCTTGGGTAGGTAGTAATGACCGTCATTCCATTGACCCGTTGTCAATTTCTGATCCCGTTCGCTGAGCTCCATTCTGAAATAGGCGGCCCGACGGCAGCACTTCTCGCCAGATTTCAACTCCCGACGTCCTTTGAAGAAAAAGCGGATCATTACGTGCCTTTGCTGCCGGCGGTTCGGTTCGCGACGGCCGCTCAGCAAAAGCAGGGCCTATCGGAAATCGCCTTTCGCGCAGCCCAGCGGCTCTCGTTCGAACATTTGAGCGAAGCCATGCGGGCGCGGGTGCGCCATGCGCCAACGCTTCTGGTTGCCCTGCAGCAAATTTGCCGGTGGGCGCCGTGCGAAGATACGATCCTCCAGCTATGGCTCGAGCCAAGCGGCGAGAACTTGAAGATTTGCAGCAAGCTTACTGGAACGGAGGGCATTTCCCATCTTGAGATATCCCAGTGGCTTCAGAACATATTCGTCCTGCACATCGTCCGTCAGTTCGCCGGGATCAGTTGGTCTCCGAGAGTGATTGCGTTTGAAGCACTCTATACGCCGAGCCCGGAGGTCCAGTCGCATTGGCCGAACACGCGCTTCATGTCGGGTCAAAAGGCGTCATGGATCGAAGTGCCGGCAGAACTCCTCAGTCTTGCAAATCCCGCAAACGACGTTCGGCCGACGCCCGCCGATCACGAGCCGCAGTCATTCGGAAAGGACGTCGTCAGCGCACTGAAGCTAAGCTTGCCCTCCTACCTTGATCAAGGAGGCCTCACGATCATGCAGGCCGCCGAGATGATGGGCGTGAGCACCAGGAGTCTGCAGCGGAGGCTTTCGCTCGCTGGTCTGACATATTCGGGTCTGCTTGAGCAGGCTCGCTTCAACAATGCGGCCAAGCTTCTGGGCAGCACAGAAATCAAGATCATCGACGTTGCATTCTCGTCGGGCTATGCCGACCCTGCCCACTTCACGCGGGCTTTCCGCCGGATTTCCGGCTGCACCCCACGGGAGTTTCGGCAAAGGTCGAGCAACGGACAAGCCACGATCGATCGGCCTGCCTCCCGATCCAATGGCAATCGCCGCGCCTAGGGAAGGTTCTCGCCTTGAACGCGCCGCCACGTAACAACGCGGGGCTCCTGGCTCCCGGATCGATCTTGAGCGCGGCATTGTGCGCGCTGCTTATCGCCGTCCCGGTTGCGCAGGCCTTTGCCGCAAACGATGATGGCCTTGCCAATGCTTCGGTGCCGACGATCTATCTCGACCTCAGGACGATCTACGCACAGGTTCCGGCAGGATCGCTCGCGTTCGGCTTTTGGCCATCCGACGCTGTTCAATACGCAGACGCTTGCGACATCAGGCGGCGCGGCATTTCCGGTCGGCCTGCCAGCAGCGAAATCTCTCAATATGGATTTTCCGCTGACGGTCGATGTCACCGAGAGCGCCTCGCTTTATGCCGGCGTCTCCGGTAGTTCGACGAGCTTTGGAAGCGCCGGCTTTTCGTCCTTTCAAATCACAAGCTGGAACATCGGCTTCCAGGCCGACCTTTACGAGCAGAACGGTGGAACCTTTCCTACCGTGACGCTGCAGTCGACTATCACAAAGTCGATTCCCGATGGTCCACTGAGCACAACCTCCTTCAACAACATTCTCGAATTTGACTATGCGCTCGATTCCGATGAGACCAGAGGCTTCCTCGGCGGTTTCCAATACACGCGAACCGACGTCGACGGTGCGCTGGGAAGGATCAACCCGAACACGATTGCCTATGTCGGCGGCTACTATCAATGGCCGAACAATTGGAAATTTACCGGCCGCGTGGGCGTGCAATCCTTCGAGGGCGCGCAGCTTCTGAACCTCGCATCCATTCAGCCCTTTGCGCAACCGATCGTGCGGATCGATCTCGACCGCGTGGACGATAATGACAACCGACTGTTTGGCGTCACAGCCGAAATCATGTGGGTGCCGAAACCGGCCTATCAACTGACGTTCAGAACGCCTCTGTATGCCGTCAAGAACTAGCCGGCGCCCCGGCCGCCCGAGCAAGCAAGCACCGAGACCATCCGACGAGGGTGCGAGCGACCCGCCCCCGACAGGACGTAAAAACACCAGGTGAACTCGGCAAAGAAACGATGGCTGTCGCCTGACTGAGGCGAAAGCAAATGCCATGGAACTCACGTTCGCATTCCAGGCAAGATGCTTCGGCAGCAAAGTACAGATTGCGCCTGGGGTTGATGACAGCTGCCTGACCCTTTTGGAATGCGCGCCCTACTGCATTCCGTTGATCTACGTCAATCTCGCGAGGCGAAATTGTCGCAGTGTCGCCGTTCGCAAATTGTCCCATAGGGAGGACACGCCATGCTTCGTTGCATCCTCGCCGCTCTGGCGGCTCTGGTTCTCGTCGCTGTCTGCCTGATTCCTGATGACGCCTATGCCCGTCGCGGAGGAGGAGGCGGCTTCCGCGGCGGCGGAGGCGGCTTTCACGGCGGCGGGATGCGTGGCGGTGGCATGCATGTAAGCGGCGGAAGAGTTCACGGTGGAGGATATCGCGTTGCCGGCCGTCCAGGTGGCCGACCGATTGCAGGGCGTCCGGGCTATCCCGGTCGACCGATTGCAGGGCGCCCTGGCCGCCCGGTCGCCGGCTATCCCGGCTACGGCAGAGGCTACTATCGGCCGGGCTGGGGTTATGGTGCTGCCGCCGTCGGCGCTGCAGCCGCAGCCGGCGCGTATGGCGCCTATGGCTACTACGGCAACCAAAGCTGCTACTACAATGAATACGGGCAAATGGTCTGCCCGCAGTATTGATCCGGCTGAGCTGCAATGGATGGACATGCGGTTGCACCGCACCGGCTCGCTGTCGAGCTTCGGTCAGGCATCGGCATGTCCATTTTGAATGGATCGATCGCAAAGAGACGCCATGATCGCCATCGTGGCGGTCCCTTGCATTTTGCTTTTCCAAGGAGACGGCTCGATGGAGTACGACGCCTTCACCGACGCGAGCCTTAAGATGATGTACGAGGCTGTTCGCGGCGCGCTCGAAGCCGACGATGAGTTCGAGGCAAACGGTGAAGATCCAAAATTCCGGGTCCGGTCGACGGCCGAATGGAAGCGGCATGCCAGCAATCTTGAGGCCGAGATTCTGAAACGGGGGCTCCAGATCGACATCATCGACTGGACGCGCGGTCAGAGCGAGCTACCGCTCTAAAGCCATCAGGGGTCCGCGTGAACGCGACGAAGAACACGCGCCCTCGTCCGGATTGGTGCCGGCAACGCTCGCCGTTGATCAAACCGGGCCGTGCGATCCAGGTGGCACCATGTACAGGGTCATGGCGAAAATCACATAGATGAGCACGAGCAAGGCGCCGATAAACCATGCCGACCGTCCGCTGTTGGTGATGAAGCAGGACGTCACGGAGGCGATCATGACCATCGTCACGGCGCCCGGCCAGAACTGCAAATCCATCGGCTTCGGACCGACGACGTAGCTCAGAAGCACCAGTGCCGGCGCGACAAACAAGGCGATTTGAGACGCGCTGCCGAGCGCGATGCTGACGCTCATATCGAGACGGTTCTTGCGCGCCGCAGAAAACGCGACCGCCATTTCTGCCGCGGCGCCGACCAGCGCGACGATGATGAAACCGACGAACGCCGGGCTCAATCCCAGCGTCTCGCCCGCTTTCTGCACCGAGCTAACGAATATTTCGCTGACCAGTGCAACCAGCACCGTGACGACGAGAAGGGTGCCTAACGCAAGTCCGATCGGCCAGCCGGCGCCGCCGGTTTCGCCATGCTCCTCGCTTGCGAACAGCTCCTTGTGTGTCTTGAGCGAGAACAGCAAGCCGAGCCCATAGGCGCATATCAGCAGCACAGCGAGGCCCGTACTGAGAGCCAGCGCCATGGCATCGCCGCGCGCCGGATCGAGGTCGGCAACAGCCGAGGGCGCAAGCAACGCAATCGTGGCCATCAGCAGCAGCGCTGCGTACATCCTCCCGCCGGCCCGATTATACTCCTGAACGTGATGGCGGAGCCCACCGAGCAGGAACGATGCGCCGAGCATGAAGAGTGAATTGGTGACGATCGCACCAGCGATCGATGCCTTGACCAGCATGTACTCTCCGGCATGCAGCGCAGCGATCGCGATGATCAGCTCGGTCAGATTGCCCAAAGTTGCGTTGAGCAGGCCTCCGACTGCGTCACCGGTTTTCTCTGCGACGCTCTCAGTCGCGTGGCTGAGAAGGGCGGCCAACGGCACGATGGCCAGGACGGCGAGCACAAACAGGGCGGTGTGGGCGGACGGAGCTGCCGTCTCGACCGCCAGCACGATCGGTACGAAGACCAGCATCCAGAGCAGTGGATTATGTCGAATTTCCTTGAGCAGAAGGTGCATGGGACCGCCCGGTCGGTGGGAGTTGGACAGCAATTTCTGAACACCATGGACCGCCCGCGCTTGATCTAGCTCAACCCGCAAACAGCCGACGTCGCTCGGTATTTTGCGAACGGTCAGAAGAGCGTTCCTGCCTCCGGCTCCCTGCCCCTTTGACCTAGATCAACCGGCAGCCGATCCGGCTATGTTTTCCTTCTCGGGACGTCCAAGAAAAGCAGCTCAGGAGTTTGCAATGACGAGGAACGCAGCCGCCGCAGCGATTGCACTTTTGATGACAACCTCGTCTCTCGCCATCGCAGCAGAGACATCCCCGACTGTCGGCGTTGCGCCACCCAGCGCCGCCGACCTGAAGAGCCTGACCGACATGCGCGTCGGCATCGTCAAGGCCGCCTTGCAGCTGACTCCGGATCAGGAGAAGTACTGGCCGGCCATCGAGGATGCGATCCGCACCAGAGCGAAAAATCGGCAGGCTCGGTTGGAGCGCATTGCCGAATTGCACGAAAACGGACCGATGGACGGAATGCATGAAGGCAATCCGGTCGAATTCATGCAGCGCAGGGCGGATCGGCTGATTCAGCGCGGGACCGACCTCAAGAAGCTCGCCGATGCCTGGGAGCCGCTCTACAAGACATTGAGCGATGATCAGAAGAGAAGGATGGCGTTCGTGTCGTTCGCTGTCATGCGTAGCGTGCGAAATGCGATCGAGCAGCGCGGCGGTCCGGAAGACGAGGACGAGTAAAGCCAAACGGGCGCAGGCGTCTACGTTGCGGGGCGATTCCATGTCGCGGCGCGCATCGCCGCTTCGCCAGAGGCAGCGCCGCGTTCATCAACCGGCGGTCATTCCGGCGGCGGAAAGCGATCGAAGGTCGGCAGCTCGTGTGCATCCTCCATCCAGCGCAGCCGCTCCGCGACCTGGATATGCATCGTGGCCGGCACCGCGTCGGGATCGTCATAGGTGCCGCTCTGGATGTCGATGAACCCGGGCAGCATGTTGCCGTTGGTATAGAAAAGTCCGCTGCCGCAGTTCGCGCAGAAGTGCCGCCGGCCGTGCTCCGAGGATCGGTAGATCCTGGGCTGCCCCTTGGTCACCTTGACCATGTCCTCGGCCACCATGACCCAGCCAACCATCGGCGCGCCAGCGTGGCGCCGGCAATCGGTGCAGTGACACAAAGCATGGACGACCGGTTCGCCGGTCACCTCGTAACGGATCTCGCCGCAGTGACAGCCGCCGGTGACGTCAGCCATGTTTTCCTCCGCTCGATCAGTGGTTTGCCGGGTCGATAACGCCGCAAGCAGCAACGCTTCAATTGCGCATCTTGCCCTTGCGTCGAGCTGTCGCGCGGTCCCCTGCGCCCACCGATCATGCAGACCGGCGTCGTACCTCACGAAATCGTCATCCCTGCCCTCGGCCCCGCCAAAGCGTCGGGAATAAAGCCCCGGCCCCGCCGATCATCTCCCCGGAAACCCAATCCCTGGGCCCACGGGAGACTTGCCATGAGCGGACACGATCACGACCATCGCGATGAGGAAAAAGGCGTTAGCCGACGCAAGGTGCTGGAATGCATGACCTGGGCCGGCACCGGCGTGCTGTGGACCGTCACCGGCGGCGTGCCGCATTCGCTCGGCATCGTCGGCTCGGCCGCGGCTGCGGAAGCTGCGCCCGGCATGACCTTCATGCAGATCAGCGACAGCCATGTCGGCTTCGACAAGCCGGCCAACCCGAACGCCATCGGCACGCTGGAAGAGGCCATCAACAAGGTCCGGGCGATGCCGGTCAAGCCGTCCTTCATGATCCACACCGGCGACATCACGCATCTGTCGAAGGCGTCCGAATTCGATGACGCCGATCGCATCATCTCGCAGGCCAAGCTCGACGTGCACTACGTGCCGGGCGAGCACGACTTCATCGACGAGGAGGTCAAGCTCTACAAGGAGCGCTACGGCCGCGGCACCAAGGGTCCGGGCTACTATTCGTTCGATGCCGGCGGCGTGCATTTCATCGGCCTCGTCAACGTCGTCGACCTCAAGGGCGGCGGCCTCGGCAATCTCGGCAACGAGCAGCTCGAATGGCTGGAGAACGACCTCAAGGGCCGCTCGAAGTCGACGCCGATCGTGCTGTTCGCCCACATCCCGCTGTGGACGGTCTATCCGCAATGGGGCTGGGGCACCGAGGACGGCGCCCGCGCGCTGGAATACGTCAAGGGCTTCGGCTCGGTCACGGTGCTCAACGGCCACATCCACCAGGTAATGCAGAAGGTCGAGGGCAACGTCACCTTCCACACCGCGCGTTCGACCGCCTTCCCGCAGCCGTCGCCGGGCTCCGCCCCCTCGCCCGGCCCGATGAAGGTGGAGGATGCCAAGCTGCGCAGCATGCTCGGCGTCGCCAGCATCAACTTCAAGCAGAACAGCCAGCCGCTGGCGATCATCGACACGCCGCTGCAAGGCTGAGGGACAAGACCGATGAGTTCGATCAATCGACGCGACTTCGGGATCGCCGTGGTCGCGACCATGCTGCTGCCGGTCACGGCGGCCCGCGCCGAAGATACCGCGGTTCACATCGACAACTTCTCGTTCACCCCGCCCCAGCTCGAGGTGAAGGCCGGCACGACAGTGACCTGGACCAACCGCGACGACATCCCGCACACCGTGGTGTGCGCGGGCAAATTCCGCTCCAAGACCATGGATACCGACGGCACCTTCTCGTTCACCTTCACGGAGCCCGGCGAGTACAAGTATTTCTGCTCGCTGCATCCGCACATGACAGGCAGTGTCAAGGTTGGGTAACGTGACAACCCATACAATCACAACCATGCCCGGCCGGTGGCCCTCCGCCCCCGGCCGGGCACGCGCCGTCTCTCGACATGCCGGACAGGACACGATGGTTGTCAACGCGTCGCAAGACGATCCCGAAAAGGCGCGGCGCTTCCGCGAGGCCGCGCTGCCGTACCTTGACGACGCCTATACGCTGGCCCGCTATCTGCTGCGCGACGCCGCCGACGCCGAGGATGCGGTGCAGGAATGCTATCTGCGCGCCTACAAGCATTTCGACAGCTACCGCGGACCTGCGATGAAGCCGTGGCTGTTCGCGATCCTGCGCAATGTCTGCCGGGCCGAATATGCAAGGCGCAAGACCGCCCCGACCGCGGTCGAGGAGTTGCCCGAAGGCGGCGAGCAGACCCCGCTGTGGAATGAAGCCCCGGAGACCCCGGAAAAGCAGCTGCTGCGCCGCTTCGACGGCGAAACCGTGCGCAAGCTGGTCGCGGCGCTTGCCGAGCCGTTCCGCGAGACCTTCGTGCTCAGGGAAATCCAGAATCTTTCATACCGCGAGATCGCCGATGTCGCCGCCGTGCCGGTCGGCACCGTGATGTCCCGCCTCGCGCGTGCCCGAGCCATGCTGCGATCGGCCTGGCTTGCGGAACAGGAGCAAGCGAAATGACCTGCGAGGAAGCCGAAGTGCTGATCCACGCGCTGATCGACGGCGAACTCGACGCCGGCCATGCGCGCGAAGTGGAAGTCCATGTCGAGGGGTGCGCGCATTGTGCCGCGCTCATGAAGGAGTATCAGGAGATCCGCCAGGCGATCGCCGAGAGCGATTTGCGCTACAAGGCGCCGCTCGAGCTGCGCCGCAAGATCGAGAAGTCACTGCCGCAACCGCAAGCGCAGGCGGCGCCGACCCGGCGCTCGGTGCTGCGCGGCTTCGCGCTGGGCTCCGCGGTGTCGGCGATGGCAGCGACCGGCCTTGTCGCGATCGTGCTGCGCAACGATGACGAGCAGCGCATCGAGAACGAGGTGGTGTCGGCGCATCTGCGTTCGCTGCAGGCCGGCCACCTCACCGACGTGATCTCGACGGATCAGCATACGGTCAAGCCCTGGTTCAACGGCAAGCTTGACGTCTCGCCGCCGGTGATCGATCTCACCGCGCAGGGCTTTACCCTGATCGGCGGCCGGCTCGACTACGTCAACGCCCGCGAGATCGGCGCCGTGGTCTACAAGCGGCGCCAGCACGTCATCAACCTGTTCGTGGCGCAGACAGCGAACACCGAACGCAAGGCGGCGAAGATCTCGACACTGCAGGGCTTCAACATCCGCCGCTGGAGCGACCGCGGCCTGAACTACTGGGCGGTCAGCGATCTCGGCGCCGACGAGCTCTCCGAGTTCGGCGACAAGTTCGAGGGCGCAATGCGCGCCAACAAGGAGGGGTGAAATCTTGTAGCCCGGATGGAGCGAAGCGCAATCCGGGAACGGTCTTGCCAGTTGCGAGAATCCCGGATTTCGCTTCGCTCCATCCGGGCTACAGGTTCGAAACTACGCCGACTTGCGCACCGCGTTGTCGACCAGCGTCTTGCCGAGCGACCAGATCGCGCCGGGCACCTTGTGGCTGCCGGCGATCACGTCGTCGAACGACTTCTCGATCCAGGTGCAGTCCTCTTCGGTGATCATGAGCGGCGGCAGCAGTTTGATGGTGTGGAGGCCGTGGCCCGCGACCTGGGTCAGGATCTTGTGATCCTTGAACAGCGGCACCGTGATCAGCTGGCAGAACAGGCCCTTGTTGGCGGTCTCCAGCAGATTCCACGACGCCTTGAGCCGCAGCGATTTCGGCGGGCCGAACTCGACGCCGATCATCAGGCCTTTGCCGCGAACTTCCTTCATCAGTTCATAGCCAGGCACCATGCGCGTCAGCGCAAGACGGAGCTCGGCGCCGCGCTTGGCGGCGTTCTCGACGAGCTTCTCGGCCTTGATGACGTCGAGCGTGGCAATGCCGGCGGCCATCGCGAGATCGTTCTTGGCGAAGGTCGAGCCATGCACGACCGCGCGGTCCATCTGGTTGAAGATCTTGTCGAAGATGTTCTTGCGCGTCAGCAGCGCGCCGATCGGCACGTGACCGCCGGACAGCGCCTTCGCCAGCAGCACCATGTCGGGCTCGATGCCCCAATGCTCGATCGCGAGGAATTTTCCGGTGCGGCCGATGCCGGTCTGGATCTCGTCGGCGATGAACAGCGTGCCGTATTTGCGGCACAGCGCCAGCGCGCCGGGCAGGAACTCGTCGGTGGGCATGTTGACGCCCTTGCCCTGGATCGGCTCGACGATGAAGGCGCCGACCTGGCGCGACGACAGCGCCTTCTCCAGCGCTTCGAGATCGTTGAAGGGAATCGGAGTGCAGCCCGGCAGCAGCGGCTCGAATCCGCCGCGGAAATTCGAATCATCCGTCAGCGACAGCGCGCCGTAGGACAGGCCGTGGAACGAATGCCCGCAATAGACGATACCGGGGCGGCCGGTCGCGCCACGCGCGAATTTGATCGCGGCTTCGACGGTTTCGGCGCCGGAATTGGCGAAAAACACCTTGTCCAGATATGGAACATGTTCCAGAAGACGTTCAGCGAGCACGCCGGCGAGCGTCGAGACATCGAGCTGCACGAGATTGGGCAGATCGGCGTCGAGCACGCTCTTCAGCGCCTGGCGCAGGGCCGGATGATTGCGGCCAATCGCAAAAACGCCAAATCCGCTCAATAGATCAAGGTAACGAGCCCCCTGACGATCGAAGAGGTATTGGCCTTGCCCCTTCTGGAAGCCGACGTCGTAGCCGATGGTCTTGAGAACGCGAACGAGCTGCTCGTTGAGGTGACGCGTGTGCATGGCACCGCGCTGCCCCTCGCGCTCCACAAAAATCTCGGAAACGTCTAAATTGGAACTTACCATTCGTTACATACGTCGGTTGATGGCCATCTCGTCAACTTAAAACGCTCGCTAGCGGCGTTTTGACCCCCGCTCGGATCGTCCAGTCAAGCACAGGTTTGGACCATGTTGCACTGCCCAAGAACTTTCGCGCGTACAATAGCCTTTTCAGGTTTATTTTTGGCCACCGTATTATCACCGGCACTTGCAGCGGACCCGACCGGCGACTGGAAGGTCGCTGACGGTGTCGCCACCATCCGCGTCGCCCAGTGTAATGGCAACATGTGGGGTGCGGTGTCTTGGGAAAAAACCCCAGGCGGCAAGGATAAGAACAATCCTGATCCTGCGAAGCAGAGCAGGCCGACGCTCGGCATGCCGATCCTGATCGACATGAAGAAGAAGGCCGGCGCGGATGCGTGGGAAGGTCAGGTCTACAACGCCAAGGACGGACAGCTCTACAGCTCGACCATCAAGCCCGTCGGCACCGATCAGCTCGAGATCCAGGGCTGCGTGCTCGGCTTCTTGTGCGGCGGCGAGACCTGGACCCGCGTCGGTCCGCCGATTCCGGTGAGCGCCGCCGGCAGCCCGGCGGCGAAGGGCACCCAGCCCAAGTCAACAGCACCGCAGAAAACCACCGGTGCCGTGGCGCCGGCCACCAAGCCGGGGCAAAAGCAGGCCCCGGGCAATGCCAATGCGCAGGCTGACGCCGTGGGCGATATCTGCCTGCTCCCCGACATCGCGCGACCGACGCATTAGCGGAAACCTGCGGGAACACCGTCCGCTGACATCGCGGCTCGGCGGCGCCTGCCGCCAAGCCGGTTCGACAGCGAATCGCCAACGCGTCAGGTGACGTCGTTGGCGATGTCCTCCTCCTTGACCTCGCGCGGCTTGCCCATCAGCGCCGGCTGGAACAGCAACACCGCCGCGAGCGTGGTGACCAGCGAGAGCGCCAGCAGCTTGCCCATGCTGGCGGTGCCGGGATGGCTCGACAGCCACAGGCTGCCGAACGCGGTCGCCGTGGTCAGCGCGCTGAAAAAGATCGCGCGTGTCAGGCTCGACTGCAGCAGATTCGTCCTGCCCTGGCGCCACGCCGTGACATAGTAGATCTTGAACGCCACGCCGACGCCGAGCAGCAGCGGCAGCGCGACGATGTTGGCGAAGTTGAGCGGCAGCCCGATCAAGACGCAAATCTCCAGCGTGACGATGCCGGCGACGAGGAGCGGCACCAGCGTCATCAGCACGTCGACGACGCGGCGCAGCGTGAGCCACAGCAGCAGGCTGATCGTGACCAGCGCCAGAATGCCGGCGTGGATGAACGCCTTCACGATGACGTCGCCCGACTTCAGGATCGAGACCGGTCCGCCGATCGCGGTCGGCTCGGCGGCGAGCACGGCGTCGGCAAAGCGGCGCAGATTGTCGTTGTCGTTCGGATCGCCCTTCGGCTCCACCTCGACACGCATCAGGCCGTCCTTGGTCTTCCAGCTGGCGACGAGTTCCGGCGGCAGGTTCTGCAGCGTGACGGTCTGGGCCTGCAGCGTATTGCGGAGCTGATCGAACACGATCTTCATCGGCGCGACGAATACGTCCTGCGCCTTGTCGCGGGTCGCCTCATTCGCATCGGCGAGCTTCTGCAGCGCGTCGGCGAGCCGGCGCGCGGCCAGCGCACCCGGCCCCTTGCCGTCGCCCGCGGTCTTGCGCAGGCCGTCGACCGAGCTCTTCAGCGACTCGACATTCTCCTGATCCGACGGCGCCGGATCGACCGAATCCGGGTTGAGCGCGGGGCCGAGCGTCTTGGCCGCCTGCGCGATCAGCTTCAGCTTGGCCGGCTGGTCGTCGGGCACGAAGCTGTCGAGCGACATCACGCGCGACACTTCCGGCAGCTTCTCGAGCTTGGCCTCGATCTTCTTGGCGTCGGCTTCCGAGCGCGTCATCACATTGATGGCATTGGCGCCGGTGTTCGGATCCTTCCTCAGGTCGAGGAAGGTCGCGATCGATTCCACCTTGGAATTGCGCAGATTGATCGGGTTGAAGTCGAACTTCATGTAATGGAGCAGCGGCAGGCCCGCGACCGTGACCAGCAGCGTGCCGACGATGATCGGAACGCGATGCTTCTCCAGGAAGTTATCGAGCGGCGCCAGGAAGGCGTAGCCGACCGGCTCCTTCTCGCCGGGCGGATTGAGCAGATCGAGCAGCGCCGGCAGCACCGTGATGCTGGTGACGAACGCCACCAGCATGCCGGCGCCGGCGATCTTGCCGAGCTCCGAGATGCCCTTGTAGTCGGTCGGCAGGAAGCAGAGGAAACCGGCAGCGGTCGCCATCGCGGCGAGCGACAACGGCACCGCCGAGCGGCGCGCCGCGTTTTCCAGCGCCAGCGTCAGATTGTCGTTCTTGAAGCGCTCGGAGCGGTAGCGGACGCTGAACTGGATGCCGAAGTCGACCCCGAGGCCGATGAACAGCACGGCGAAGGCAATCGAGAGCAGGTTCAGCGAGCCGACCATCATCAGGCCGACCGCCGTGGTGATGGCAAGCCCGATGAACAGGTTCACGAACACGGCGAAGATGATCTTGCCGGAATGCAGCGCCATCCAGAGGATGACCAGCACGATCACCACGGTGCCGATGCCGTTGGTGATCGCGCCGTCCTGCACGGTGGCGTATTCCTCGTTGGCGATCGGCACCGGTCCGGTCAGGCGAACGCGCGCGTGATATTCAGTCGGGAATTTCAGATCGGCCGCCGCCTGGCGGATCGCATCGGTCGCGGCCTTGCCCGGCTCCAGCGCCGAATAGTCGATGATCGGCTTGATCTCGATGAAGGCGCGCTTGTCCGAATCGGTCAGCGGCTTGTCGCTGGTGAGCTCGCGCCACGAGAAGGTCGCGTTGCCCTTGGCGAGGACGGTCTCGACCGTCTCGGAGATCAGGTTGAAGGGCGGCGCGGCATTGTCGAGCTTGACCTGCCCGCGCTTGACGCCGGCAAGGCCGGTCTCGAGCGCGCCGGTCAGGCCGCGTATCGAGGGATCGCCGGCCATGATCTCGATCAACGGTGCAGCCGATTCGAGCTGGCCCGCGACCTTGCCGACCTCTTCGGTCGGCAGGAACAAGAGGCCATTCTTCTCGAAGAATTCGCCGGAGCCGAGCGCGGTGATCGCTTCGAAGTTCTTCTTATCGGCCTGCAGCTTCGCGGTGAGCGCCTTCGCGGCCGAGCTGGTCAGCTCCGGCGTCGCTGCCTCGACCACCGCCAGGATCAGCCGCTCGCGATCAAATGCTTCCTCGAACTGGTTGTCGCGCTTGCGCCAATCGAGATCGGGCGAGATCAGCTTGTTGATGTCGGTGTTGATCGAGAAGTTGCGGGCCGTGTAGAAGCCGGCGCCGATCGACAACAGGACAGAGATAATCACAACCGGAAGGGCAAAACGCGTACAGGTTCTAACAACGGAGACGACAATATTTGTCAGCACTTCGTTTCTTTCTAATCTCGGGGAAGCATGGCCGAAAACGCCCGCTCTGTAGCGGAGTTCCCGGGACCGATCTAATGTTGTTTTGGTTATCTTCCTCGACGGGACGGCGAGGAGGTTCCAAACCACAAGAACGGCCACGAATGGCCGGTATAAACCGCATCAGTGGGCGATAAAGTGACGAACAAGTGAGGGAGACGGACGGTCGCAGGGGTCGAAATCCACACCATATTACCTCTAACCCCTCGTCCGTGACCACGTCCCCATCGAACCGCTACCTTTTTGCCACAAATCGCTGTATTTCCATGCGCTTGGGGCGCAGATCCCGTCCAGGAACTGTGATGGCTCGGACATTGCAACTGACGTTGCGACGTCCGACCTGTGGAGTGCGTTGCCGAAAAGGCCGCAGGGCATTGAACGAGATTGGTGCAATTTGCGTAACGGACGTCAGATGGAAGTGTTTCTTGCTCAGCCGCGCGGCTTTTGCGCGGGCGTTGTGCGCGCGATCGAGATCGTCGAACGCGCGCTCGAGAAGTATGGGCCGCCGGTCTATGTCCGCCACGAGATCGTGCATAACAAACACGTCGTCGAGAGCCTGAAGAAGAAGGGCGCGATCTTCGTCGAGGACCTCTCGGAAGTGCCGGCCAAGGCGGTGACCGTCTTCAGTGCCCATGGCGTTGCTAGGAGCGTCGAGGAGGAGGCGGAAGCCCGCGATCTGCCGGTGCTCAATGCCACCTGCCCGCTCGTCACCAAGGTCCACAACCAGGGCAAGCGCTATATCTCGAAGGGCCGCGCCCTGATCCTGATCGGGCACGCCGGCCATCCCGAGGTCGAGGGAACCATGGGCCAGGTTCCGGGGCCGGTCCTGCTGGTCCAGAGTGTCCAGGACGTGGCGGAACTGAGGCTGCCGAGCGATACGCCGGTCGCCTACATCACCCAGACCACCCTGTCCGTGGACGACACCAGGGACATTATCGCGGCCCTTCAGGCAAAATTTACAGATATTCAAGGCCCGGATATCAGGGATATCTGCTATGCGACACAGAACCGCCAATCTGCGGTAAGGGACCTCAGCAAACTGGTTGACGTCATTTTGGTGGTGGGGGCCGCCAACAGTTCCAACTCGAACAGGCTTCGTGAAATCGGCACCGAGGTCGGCGTCGCGAGTTATCTCATTGCCGATGGGAGCGAACTCAATCCGGATTGGCTCAAGGATGCGAAGGCCGTCGGCATTACCGCGGGCGCTTCTGCGCCCGAAGTTTTGGTCGACGATGTGATCGAGGCTCTGCGGCGGATCGGACCGGTGTCGGTCTCGGTCGTTCCGGGCCGAGAAGAGAATATCGAATTCCGGCTGCCAGCCGAACTGACTGCGGGCTGATCTGAACCCACATCCCTTTGATAAGTGCAGAAAGAAATCGTCTAATGGCTATACCGTTCTTCAAGGAAATGCGGATCGGCGGTTATCTGATCAAGCAGAAGCTGCTTGGCCGCAAACGCTATCCGCTCGTGCTGATGCTGGAACCTTTGTTCCGTTGCAACCTCGCCTGCGTCGGCTGCGGCAAGATCGACTATCCCGATGCGATCCTCAATCGCCGCATGACGGCGCAGGAATGCTGGGATGCGGCCGATGAGTGCGGCGCGCCGATGGTGGCGATCCCCGGCGGCGAGCCGCTGATCCACAAGGAAATCGGCGAGATCGTGCGCGGCCTCGTGGCCCGCAAGAAGTTCGTCTCGCTGTGCACCAATGCGCTGCTGCTCGAGAAGAAGCTCGATCTGTTCGAGCCGTCGCCCTATTTGTTCTTCTCGGTGCATCTCGACGGCCTGAAGGATCATCACGACAAGGCGGTGTCGCAGAAGGGCGTGTTCGATCGCGCCGTCTCGGCGATCAAGGCGGCGAAGGCGCGCGGCTTCACGGTCAACGTCAATGCCACAATCTTTGATGGTCATCCGGCCGAGGAGATCGCCAAGTTCCTCGATTTCACCACCGAGCTCGGCGTCGGCGTCTCGATGTCGCCGGGTTACGCCTATGAGCGTGCGCCCGACCAGGAGCACTTCCTCAACCGCACCAAGACCAAGAAGCTGTTCCGCGACGTCTTTGCGCTCGGCAAGGGCAAGAAGTGGAATTTCATGCATTCCGGCCTGTTCCTCGACTTCCTCGCCGGCAACCAGGAATACGAGTGCACGCCCTGGGGCATGCCGGCGCGCAACATCTTCGGCTGGCAGAAGCCCTGCTATCTGCTCGGTGAAGGCTACGCCAAGACCTTCAAGGAGCTGATGGACACCACCGACTGGGACACCTACGGCACCGGCAAGTACGAGAAGTGCGCCGACTGTATGGCCCATTGCGGCTATGAGCCGACCGCGGCGACCGCCGCGATCAACAATCCGCTGAAGGCGATGTGGGTTGCGCTGCGCGGCATCAGGACATCGGGCCCGATGGCGCCCGAGATCGACATGTCGAAGCAGCGTCCGGCGCAGTACATCTTCGCCGAGCAGGTGCAGAAGAAGCTCTCGGAGATCCGCCGCGACGAGGCTGCGGCCGCCGCCGCCAAGCAGCAAGCGAAGGCCTCGACCGCCGCCTGACGCGCGATGTGAGCGAAAGCAGAAACATGAAAGCCCCGGTTCAGCGAACCGGGGCTTTTTTCTTTGGATCAGGATGCCGCATGCTCTTCCGATCTCGTGCGCAGAAGCAATCTCTCGATCTCTGCCGCGCGCGGTGCACTGAGTGTGCCGCGCTCGATCCCGAGCGGGACGTTGCGCAGGGCGAGCTCGCGATACAGCGCGCCGGAGGGAGGAAAGCGCTCATCCAGCGCCCGGAGATGCTTGAGGATCGTTCCGACGTCGCCGCGCGCCACGCAGCCGCCCATGCCGTTGGCGAGGCCACCGTCGAGAACAGCCGCGACCGTCCCCCGCAGCAGCGGCATCATCGCGCGCAACGCGTCGGCCTCGCTGGCGCCAAAGCTCTTCCAGAGCTCGACGCCCTCCTTGAGCAGCGCGATCAGGAACGGACCGACGTAATAGGCCGACGCATGATAGAGCGCCCGCGCACCGGCCGGCAGCGCGAGCGGTTCACACCCGATGCGGGTCGCAAGCAATTCCAGGTCACGCCTGAAGTCGCCCTCTGCCTCGATGCCGACGGTGCATCCGCGCAACCCCTCGAGCGCGACGTCGGGATTGGCAAACATCTGCATCGGATGAAATCCGCCGGTCGCGGCGCCTGCGGATTTCGCATGATCGAGCGCGGCCAGTTCGGTCGCGCCGCTGCAATGAACCACGCGGTGACGCGGCTCCCAGCGCAAGTCGCGGCAGACCGGCAGGATCGCGTCGTCGCTCACGGTCAGGAAAACCATGTCGCAGCGGTCGACGACCTGCTGCGCATCCGTCATCGGCCGCGCCGACGGGATACGGGATCCGAGCCGCTGCGCGGCATCGGCACCGCGGTTGTAGAACGCCGCGACGTTCAGCCCCGCGCAGGCGAAGGCCGGCGCGAGCGTCTGCGCCACGCGGCCGGCGCCGATGAAGCCGATCCGCAACGCCGCCAGCGCCGTGCTCATTGCGCGTAGCTCCCGTCGATGCGGTCGAGCCTGCGCCGTAGCGCCGGCCATTCCAGCAGGCCGTACCCGGCTTGCAGATTTTGCGCCGCTTCATTCAGCACCGGATTGGTGTCGCGCTCATTGTCCAGCGTGATCTCGGTGCCGGCAAAACAGGTCACCGTGTTGCCGATCGCCATCTCGGTCGGCGCATGCAGCGGCCGGCCACAGCCGAGCGCGTCGACCTGGATCCGGCAGGCCTGCTCCAGCCAGTAGATCGCGTTGAACGCCTGCGGAATCGTGTTGCCGCACACCAGGAGGCCATGATTGCGCAACACCAGCAAATTGTTGCGACCGAGATCAGCGACGACCCGGTCGCATTCCTCCCGATCGATCGCCGGCCCCTCGAAATCGTGATAGCCGATCCGACCGTGAAACCGCATCGCCGTCTGCGACAGCGGCAACAGCCCTTCGGCAAGCGTGCTGACGGCGGTGCCTGCCCTGGTGTGGGTATGCAGGACGCACTTCACGTCGGGTCGCGCGCGATGGATCGGGGCATGCAGATAGAAGCCGGCCACGTTGACGTTGTAGCCATGGTCGGGCTGCAGCAGGGTCCGGCCCTCGATGTCGATCTTGACGAGGCTCGACGCGGTGATCTCCTCGTACAGCATGCCATAGGGATTGATCAGATACTGATCGTGATGCCCCGGGACCTGTGCACTGATGTGGTTGTAGATCAGGTCGGTCATTCCGTAGAGCGCGACCAGGCGGTAGCACGCCGCAAGGTCGACGCGGGTTGCCCACTCCTCGTCTCCGACGACGGCCCTGACATCGCTGACGGCACAAACTTCGGTCTGACGCATGACTTGGACCCTCAGTGATGGATGACGGAGGCACGTTCGACGATGGCGCCAAGACCTTCCGTCGATGGAAGCCCGCCGAATACCTGCATCCCGTCCGCGCCAAGCCTGGATTTCACGAACAGTTCGGCGGCCGCGGCGTCGCCATGCTTCAGCATCTCGGCGGCCTGCAGCGCATGCGCCATGCGGGTGACGAGTGCTCTCGCATGCCCGTCGTCCGGGTATCGAGCACGCAAGCGATCGGCGAGATCGTCCGTGCTTCGGTCATAGACCGGATTGAGGCCCCTGCTCGCACGCAACTCGTCGACGAATGCGTCCCGGCAATTCGCATCGCGTTGTATGGCGCGCAAAACGTCCATGCACATCATGTTCGAGGTACCTTCCCAGATCGAATTCAACGGCGCCTCGCGATAGAGCCGGGCCATCGGATTCTCCATGATGAAGCCGTTGCCGCCATGCACCTGCAGGCATTCATAGGTGAAGGCCGGCGCGCGCTGGCAGTTCCAGAACTTCATCACGGGTGTCGCGACCCGCGCCAGCAATCGCTCGTGTTCGCTTGTCTGCAGGCCGTCGGTCGCGCGCGCGACCCGAAACGCGCCGAGCATCGCCGCCTCGCTCTCGAGCGCGAGGTCGGCGAGCACGTTGCGCTGCATCGGAAGCTCGGACATCGGCTTGCCGAACGCCGTTCGCGTTTGCGCGTGGTTGAGGGCGAGGCTCAGCGCCTGGCGCATCAGCCCGGCGGAGCCGACCGCGAAATCCAGCCGCGTCAGATGGGCATGCGAAAGGATTTCCGCGATGCCGCGGCCCTCTTCGCCAACCAGGATCGACCACGTATCGTGGTACTCGATCTCGCTCGACGCGTTCGACCGGTTGCCGCACTTGTCCTTCAGACGCTGAATGTGGATGCGGTTGGCACTGCCATCGGGCAGCAGGCGCGGCACGAACAGGCAGCTGACGCCGGACTGGGTGCGCGCCAGCGTGTAGAATCCGTCGGCCACCGGCACCGAGAAGAACCATTTGTGGCCGGTGAGCGCATAGATCTCGCCATGCGCGCCGCGCTCGACAAAGCGCGCGGTGGTCTGGGTCTCACGCAGATCGGAGCCGCCCTGCTTTTCGGTCATGGCGTAACCGATGACCGCGGAGCGCTTGGCCTCGATCGGAAGCCGCCGCGGATCGTAGTCCGCCGCCAGCGTTCGCTCCCGCCACAAATTGAATTGCGGCTTGCCGGAGAACCCGGCGATCGCGGCGTACGCCATCCCGGTGGGGCAACCGACGCCGTTCTCGATCTGGTTCCAGAGATAGCTCAGCGCCGCACGCGCCAGATGGCCGTGTGGTTCGCGCGTCGACCAGGCGAGGCTATGCACCTCGCTCCGGAACGCCAGCGCCATCAATTGATGCCAGGCCGGATGAAATTCGACCCAATCATTGCGGTTGCCATACCGGTCATGGGTCAGGAGCTTCGGTTCGTGCTCGTTGGCCAGCCGTGCCGCCTCCTGCACGGATTCGCTGCCGGCATGAGCTCCGAGCGCGGAAAGCTTGTCTTTCGCCCACGGCGCGATCGTCGCGATCAGGCCACTCAGCGCGCGGTCGTCATCGAACGCATTGAAGCCGAGCGCCGGCCGCGCCTGATTGCGTACTTCATGGGTCGCAAACGGAGCGGCTTTCGCTTCAGCGACGGCAACCGGCTGGACGCGCGCGTTCATGCGGAGACTCGCGATACAGGGATGAGTTCAGGCGTGGCGTGGCGAAACAGCATGCGCGCGGAAAGCCCTGCGATCGACTGTGCGATCGCCTTCGCCGCGTCGGAATCGGGGGCCGCTTCGGGCGCAAGGGGACCGACCAGCGCCTCCATGAAGGCGCCGGTCACGCAGGATGCCGCGACGTTCGCGTCGATCTCGACGAACTCACCGCCGGCGATACCGCGCCGAACCAGCCTTGCGATCTGATCGGCCAGGGCCGCCCGGTATTTCAGGCGCGCCGCGTCGATCTCGGGTTCACAGGGTTCGGCGATCAACGCGTACGCCAGGCGGCGGCCGCGCATCGCCCGGACCGCGAAAGTGTAGATCGCGTCGACCAGGCACTGGGACGCCGAGCCTTCCGCCTCGACGATCGCGGCGACGACAGCCACCTCGCGCTCGGACACCAGGGCGAGCACCTGCGCGTACAGGTCCGCCTTGGAGTCGAAGTAGCGATACACGCTGCCCGTGGCCACGCCGGCCCGTGAGGCGATCAGGGCGATCTGGGCGTCCTTCCAGCCACTCAGCGCCACGGCCTCCCTGGCGGCATCGAGAATACGCGCTTTGGTTTCGACCAGTTGGTTGAGGCGAACGGCAGCGATTGCCATAGTGAACCTTAATTCATGAATAAAGGATCATAGTTCATTCTCGGATGAATAGCCGTAGAGGTCAAGCATTGACCCAGCGCGGTCCGCGCAGGGCCCCTTCCCGGGGCGCCGGCGCGCTGCTGGCAAGTCGTCATAGGCTGACCGCGCGACCCGCCGGCCCGAGGGACACGGATATGCGGGGTCTCTCACCGCACAGCCGACGCGCAAGTCCCGCTGACCGCGTGGAACCGGAACAGCGTGGCATCGAGCGAAACCTTTGGGCATCAAAGCAAAAGGCCCGATCGCGATGCGACCGGGCCTGTGAGTTGAGCTTGATGCGGTGAGAAACCCGGTCCCTGCCCGGCGCAGCGGATCAGGCCGCCTTCGCTGTGATCAGAACGTCTTCTACCGGCATCAACACCTCGTTGCCGAGCAGGAAGCCGCGGCAGCTGCGCAGCGAGCGCAGCGCGCGGTTGAAGTCAATTCCGGTCGACACCAGCGCGCGCAGCGTCCGTGGATTGCGGGCGATGCCGCGCAGCACCTTGCGCAGGTCGATGTCGCCGTTCGGCTTCACCGCGGATTTCGCAAGTTCCGGTAGCGCCCGGTGCGCGGGATCGCTGATTACGCGCAATGCGGCAAACGGAATGCGGGCCTTGGCGGCATAGGCCGCCGCGATATGGCTCTCCATATCAACCGCGGCTGCGCCCGTCATCGAGCGCAGAGCGGCCTTGCAGGCCTTTGCCGCGATCACCTCTTCCACGCCGGCGAGACTGCCGCGGACGATCCTGCGGCGCTTCAGCGCGGCGCTGGCGATCATCTCTTCGTTCAGCGCGGATGCGGCCAGGAAACGGGTATCGCCCGACATCACCTCGGTCGCAACCACGACGTCGCCTGACTTGAGCGACGGATCGAGCCCGCCGGCCACGCCGAACGAAATCACGCCACGGAAGGTGCTCGGATCCAGCGTCGCCAGCAACTCACGCAGCTGCTGCGGATCGCTCGAACTGCAGATTACGATCATGCCGGGGCCTGCCGCGATGCGAGCCTCCTGCACCAATCCAGTCACAATCAATACCGGCCGAGGATCAATTCTACTGCCCACGGTCTCGGCGGCCCCCGCCTCAACAATCACATCCCGACCCCTACCACCCTGCTATTGGTGCTTCTCAAATTTCGATACCGCGCCAGCGCCCAGAGCGGAAAGAACTTCGAGTAGCCATGATATCGCAAGTAAAATACCCGCGGAAACCCCGTAGCTGTGTATCGCGGCTCGTCCCACAGCCCTTTTTCCGTCTGTGTTGCCTTTAGGTACTCCACCCCGCGCGTAACAGCGGGATTTTCGACCTCTCCGGCCGCCATCAATCCAAGCAAAGCCCATGCCGTTTGCGAGGAGGTCGAAGGCGCAACTTCATAACCCTTGTAATCCAGGCGGTAACTGACGGCGTCCTCGCCCCAGCCGCCGTCCTGATTCTGGACTGACGCCAGCCAGTCGACCGCCTTCCGAATCATCGGGTCGTTGCGATCGACCCCTGCGACATTTAGCGCCGAGAGCACCGACCAGGTGCCGTAGATGTAGTTCAGGCCCCAGCGGCCGTACCAGGAGCCCTCGGCAAGCTGGGTGCGGCGCAAATAAGCGACGCCGTCAGCCATCGCCTTGTTGCTCTCGGCGGTCTCGCCGAGCTGGCCCAGCATCGAGATGCAGCGCGCGGTGACATCCTCGGTCGGCGGATCCAACAATGCCCCATGATCGGAGAACGGGATGTTGTTGAGGTAATATTCGAGGTTGTTGACGTCGAATGCGGCCCAGCCGCCATCGCGGCTCTGCAGCCCCTCGATCCACTCGCGGCCGCGCGCGATGGACTCATCATATTCCCTGGTTCCGGTATGACGCCGCACGCGATCCATCGCCATCACGACCACTGCGGTGTCGTCGAGATCGGGATAATGGTCGTTGTTGTACTGGAACGCCCAGCCGCCCGGGCGGACGTCCGGCGCCTTGACCGCCCAATCGCCCTTCAGGTCCAGCACCTGGCGCGGCTTCAGCCAGTCGAGGCCCTGCCTGGCCTTGGCCAGGGTGTCGTCGCCGCCCGCTTCCTGCAGCGCATGACAGGCCAGCGCGGTGTCCCACACCGGCGAAACGCAGGGCTGGCAATAGGCCTCGTGTTCGCTAATCACGAGCAGCTTGTCGATGCCGCGGCGGGTGGTGGCGCGCGGCGGGAAATTCTCGTCCTTGCCGAGCGCCTCGTACATCATGACGATGTTGGCCATCGGCGGATAAATCGCGCCCATGCCGTCTTCGCCGTTCAGCCGCTCTTCGGTGAAGGCGAGCGCGGCATCGATCGCGCGCTGGCGCAGGCTCTTCGGAAACATCGGCTCGATTACCCGCAGCACGGCGTCGAGCGAGCGGAACAGATAGAACCAGCTCGCGCTCTGATGCGGCGCCTTCGGCGCCATGCGGACCGATTTCGGATCCTCCAGGAACAGTTCGTCGATGCCGACGCCCTTCGGATTCTTCGCACGCGGCTTCAGCGCGGCAAGCACCATCAGCGGCACCATGGTGGTGCGCGCCCAGTAGGAGATCTTGTTGATGTGGAACGGCGACCACATCGGCAGCAGCATGATCTCGATCGGCAGCACCGGCGTCGCGCGCCAGGTCACGACGCCATAGAGCGCGAGCAGGAATCGCGTGAACACGTTGCTGCCCGAAGCGCCGCCGCGCGAACGGATCGCCTCGCGCGCCCGCGCCATGTGCGGCGCGTCGACGGAATCGCCGATCATCTTCAGCGCGAAGTACGACTTCACGCTGGCGCTCATGTCGAACGGGCCGTCATGCACCAGCGGCCAGCCGCCATGGGCGCCCTGGACGCGGCGCAGATAGTTGCCGATCTTGGCCTCGAGCCCGGCATCGATCGGCTCGGCCAGGTAGTGACGCAGCAGGATGTACTCGGCCGGAATGGTGCTGTCGGCCTCGAGCTCGAACACCCAGTGCCCGTCGGATTGACGGTAGCCGAGCAGCGCTTCGGTTGCCTTGGAGATGCTCTTCTCCAGCGCGACCGGGTCGACTGCAACGCTGTGATCTCTCGCAAGCATTTCGCTCGATATCCTCTTCATCGCGGGCCGGCTGATCGAAAGCCGCGGCCGCTCCAGAGCATGATCCGATTGCTTCGGATCACGTTCTTGTCCTTCTGTTTGGTCGCGTTTTCTTCACGCGAACCGGTAGCCACTTCGCTCGAAAACGCGCCAACAGGTCGAATCTAACGTCTGGCCAGAACCAGATCGGCGGCGCGATCCCCCGATCGCACCGATCCCTCGATGGTTGCCGGCAACCCGGTAGCAGTCCAGTCGCCGGCAAGGAACAGGTTTTTTTGCGCCGTCGCGGGCCCCGGACGCAGGGCATTCTGTTCCGGCGTCGCCTCAAATGTGGCACGGCGCTCACGCACGATCTGCCAGGGCGGCAGGTCGCCGGAAACGCCCGAGGCCTCGCAGATGTCCTGCCAGATCGCCAGCGCGAGCTCCTCGCGCGGCATATCGACTAGGCGGTCGCCGTTGCTGATCGTCACCGACAGCCGTTGCGGGAACGCGAACAGCCACTCCACGAGGCCGCCGACCACGCCGAGAATGGGCGCAGCGTCGCGCGGCGGATCGACGCGGAAATGCGCGTTCACGATGGCGCGGAATTTGGTCGGGGTTTTCAGGCCGGGCAGCAGCGCGGCCGCGGCCCGCGGCGGCACCGCAAGCACGACGGCGTCGTCGGCTCCCAGCGCGACCTTGTCGCCATTGCCAAAATCGAGCTCACTGATGCGATCACCCGACATGCCGAGCGCACGCAATTCGTGACTGAACTGGACGCTGTGGCCGCCCTCCTGCAGCAGCTTCACGGCCGGCTCGATCAGGACCGAGCTCAGGCCGTCGCGCGCGATCAACGGACGGCAGGCCTGCCCGCCCGCGAGCAGCGTCTCGCGCACGATGGCGCCCGCGAGCCCGGCCGAGCCCTCCGGCGGATCGACGTTCAATGCGGCGAGCAGCAGCGGCTGCACCAGGCGGTCATACAGCGTGCCCTTGCAGGGAATGGTGTTGCCGACCAGCGCACCGGTGCCGGCCCAGGCCAGCGGTGCCAAGGCGAGATAGTCGCGCAGGGTCGTATCCGGAACGCGGCGCGCCTCGTCGAACACCCACAGCGGCAGGCGGGAATCGCCGAGGTCGAGCTGCCAGCGCCGGCCGCTGGCAAGATCGACGAACGGAAACTGCGCGCGCGGGGGCCCGACGAGGCCGGCCTCGGTGCCGATCGAGCGCGCGTAGCTCAGCGCATGGCGATTCCCCGACAGCAACAGATGGTTGCCATTGTCGATGGTGAGACTGGTGGCGGCGTCGAAATAGGAGCGGCAGCGGCCGCCGGCCTGCTGCGTCGCCTCATGGACAAACACCTTGTAGCCGCCATTGGCGAGGCGCACGGCCGCGGAGAGGCCGGAAATGCCGGCGCCGATGATATGAACGGTCTTTTGCATCAGATGATCGCGTAACGAAGAAGGATGCCGATCTTGGCGGCCTTGGACACACGTACCGGCGCGCGCGGCGCGGTGAAGCCGCGCGCGATCAGAAGATCGAGAATCGCGCGGTAGTATTTCGACATGATCCGCGGCGCGCGCACGGCGCGGCGCGAATTGCGCTTCATGATCTCGTCGGATTTCTGGAAATGCATCTTGGCCCGCTCGGCCAGCGGCGCGCACACCTTCGGCAGCGCGCGGTCGGCGGTGACGCGGGCCGGATCGTTATTGGTGATGCCGGCGTGCCAGAGCCATTCGCGCGGCAGATAGAGCCGGCCGAGGCCGGCATCCTCGTCGATGTCGCGCAGGATGTTGGTGAGCTGCAGCGCGCGGCCGAGGTGATAGGCGAGCTGGATGCCGTCGTCCTCGGGCAGGCCGAACACGCGCACCGACAGCCGGCCGACCGCGCTCGCGACGCGATCGCAATACAAATCGAGCGTCGCGAGATCCGGCGCGCGGATGTCCTGCGGCACGTCCATCTCCATGCCGTCGACGATCGCGACAAAATCCTCGCGCTTCAGGCCGAAGGTCTTCACCGAGGCGACATAGTCCTTCAGCCGCTCCGGCGGATGCCCCGCATAGAGCGCGTCGATATCGTCGCGCCACTGCTGCAGCGCGGCCAGCCGCTCCGGCCGCGGGCCGTCGGAATCGGCGATGTCGTCGACCTGCCGGCAGAAGCTGTAGATCTGGAACATCGCCTCGCGCTGCGCGCGCGGCAGAATGCGCATCGCGGCGTAGAACGAGCTGCCCGACGCGGTGCTTCCGTAATTTGCGTTGGCCGCCGCCTCCACGCTCATGCGCCAGCCGCCGATTTGGAGACCGCACGCCGTCCGGTCGCACGCCGCGCCGTCTCGCCGGCCACGCCGCCAAGGCTCTGCAGCAGCAGTTCGAGCGGGCTCAGATGCACGCGCTCGCTGAGCGGATCGCGCACCTTCAGCATGTTGACGATCTTGTCGGCGAACGCCTGGATCACGGAGATCTCGAGCCCCAGCCTGAAATCCTTCACCTCGGCGGCGAGCGACTTGCTCTGGTCGAGCAGCGCCTCGGTGCGCACGGCGAGCGCCTGCAGGCATTTGAGCAGGGCCGGCTGCGATTTCGCCTCGCCGAGCATCTCGACGGTCGCGCCCGCGGCGGCCAGGGCATCGCGCGGCAAATAGACACGGTTCAGGTTGCGGTAGTCCTTGCCGCAGTCCTGCAGATGGTTGTTGATCTGCAGCCCGACGCAGAGCGCGTCCGACGCCGCCCAGGTCGAGGTATCCTCGCCGTGCACGTCGAGCATGAACCGCCCGACCGGCATTGCCGAGTACCGGCAATAATCGATCACATCGTCCCAGTTCTCGTAACGCAGCTTGGTGACGTCGAGGCGGAACGCCACCAGCACGTCGAGCGCGTGCCGCGGCGGCATGCTGCGCTCGGCGAACGCGCGGCGCAGATTGACCGCTTCCTTCTGGGTGTCGCCATTGCCAAGCAGCTCGGCCTCCATGAGGTCGAGGTAGCGCAGCTTCTCCTCGGCGGGCAGCGTGGCGTGATCGGCGATATCGTCGGCGGTGCGGACGAAATTATAGAAGGCCAGGATCAGGGCACGATGCCGCGGATGAATGATCCACGACGCGACCGGGAAATTCTCGTCGCGGTGGGTCTTTCCGGATCGCAGGTCGCTCGCGGTGGTCATGGGAAATTTGGGCTACACTGGTCATGGCACGACGCAGGCGCGAAAGGTCAGCGCATGCGGGGGATTTGCGAGCCCCATATAGGGGAATACGCCACCAAAACCAATGCTGTCCGTGACCGCCAGCATACGAAGCCCGTGGCCGGCACACATGCCGAGCACGGGCTTTGCGGCGATCCATGGGGCCCGAACCGGCCTTACTGGCCGTGGGTCTTCAGCACCTGGTCGCAGGCGGAGCTGATCTTGCTGCGGTTCTGCTGCAGGCAGGCGAGAATGGTGAAATCGCCCTGATCGATCACGGCGCGGCAGTGACGCTGCACGTCGCGCGTGCAGGCCTTCTGCTCATCGGGTGTCCCGCGCGTCTGCTGCTGGGCGAAGGCGCTGGAGGAGAGCGGGATCGATAACAGGGCAAGAGCCAAGAGAAATTTACGCATCGTATTCCTTCATTTCCGACAGCAGAAAATCTGTTCCCGAAAAGCGCTTCGGCATGGCCGGGACGGATTTTGGGGATTTGCAGACGCCACGTAACGCGGCAACGGATTGACGACAAGCACCGCTAAATGCGGCTAAATTTGCGGCGCTGTAAACCCCTACATAAGTTATTGATTCGCAATGACGATTTGTGCCATCACTTTGTCGCGTTCGGCTATTGCGGATACCAGTTGCGCAAAGCTACATGCCGTCACGAAGCCGACGGTTTCTGATTCTGTTCGATGACAATATGGGCGCCGCGCGCCGTTTCTGTCGTTTGAACCTAACATTCTTCGGTGACACTAAACCTTCGATGCGGCGAGACGCTTTCTTGCGTAGGAAGCGTTGATTTTGATGGGAAAATTCACGATGAAACGGTTTGGTTCCAGCCTTTATGGTCAGGCTCTCAGGGCTGTGGGCGTCGGCGCCGCACTGATGCTCTCTGCCTCCGCCGTCCACGCCCAGGCCAGCGGGCCGTTTGCCGGTTTTGCCGGCTCGTGGACCGGAACGGGCACGGTGGCGCTGTCCAACGGCACGACTGAACGGATTCGTTGCAAGGCGGATTACAAGGTCGCACCCTCGGGCATGAGCCTGAAACAGTCCCTGCATTGCGCCAGCGACAGCTACAAGTTCGACCTCTCCAGCGACGTCACCAGCCAAGGCGACCGGATCTCCGGCAACTGGAGCGAGGCGAGCCGCAACATCTTCGGCAATCTGCAGGGCACCGCCGGCGGCGGGCGGATCGACGTGTTCGTCGAGGCGTCCGGCTTTGCCGCGAACCTGAACCTGCAGACCAACGGCTCCAAGCAGGTCGTGCAGATCGACTCCAAGGGCGAGATCCGCGGCGTCTCGATCACGATGACGAAGAGCTGACGCTCCCGGCCGATTGCGCCCACAAGACACAAAGGCCCGGTTCCGAACGCTTCGGAACCGGGCCTTTTTGCTGCAGCTTTTTGATCGCTCGTCGATCAGGCCTTTTCGATCGGCGCGGGCTGGCCGCCCCTGCCGCGGAGCTTTTGCGACAGGTTGATCAGGAACATCGAGGTCGGCCGCAGGATGAAGAGGTCCGCGACCAGGGCTGCGACCATCGAGAACGCGCTGAGCCAGCCGAACAGGCGCAGCGACGGCAGGTCGGAGAACACGGTGACGACGAGACCGCAGGCCAGCACCACCGTGGTCAGGATCAGCGCAGGACCGACCAGGACGGTGGCGCGCTCCACCGCAAGTTCCGGCGTGACGCCCGGCTTGGTCTCGAGCCGCAGGCGATTGAGGAAGTGGATGGTGGCGCTGAGGCCGAGGCCGAACGAGACGGTAAGTGCCACGACGCTGGCGAATTGCAGCCCCTCCCCGAGCAGCCACAGCACCGTGCCCGACAGCACCACCGGGAAGATGCCCGGCAGGATGCAGGAGAACATCACCACGATCGAGCGGAATGCGAGCCCGATGAAGATCGCGACCAGCAGGAATTCGATGGTGAGGCCGTGGTTGAGCTTTTCGATCATGCTGGCGCTGTTGCGTGCGGCAATCACCGACAGACCCGTGACCGCGATCTCGTAGCCGGGATGCTCGGCGCGCACCTTGTCCAGCGAATGATCGAGTTTGTTCACCACCGGAAGCAACTGGCTCGAGTCCACATCCGGGACGCGGCCCGACACCACGACAGCATCCTGATTCTTGTCGATGAACCGGCGCACCAGGTGTTCGGGGATCAGGTCGACATATTCCTTCAGCGTCGCGACATCATTGCTGCCGGCCTTTTCGGCGAGCCAGCGCCGCAAGGTCTCCAGCGACCAGACGTTGCCGACGCCGGCAGAGTCCTCGACCATTGCATGGACATCGGCAATCGTCTTCAAGGTCTCCGGCGAGTACAGCGATTGCCCCTTGGGGAATTCGATCAGCACATCGACCGGATTGGCGCCGGTCAGCTTGGCGTCGAGCCGGCTCGACGCCGCCACCGCCTGCCGCTTGTCCGGCACCTGATCGGCGAGCCGGTAGCGCGGCTCGAGATTGGCGTAGATGATGCCGAGGCCGCCGACCACGATCAGCGCAAGCAGGCTGAACAGCCCGGGACGGCCGACCATGCGCACCGCGATCCAGTAGCAGAAATTGCGCAGCGCCTGTACGCCGGCATCCGCGCTCTGGAACTTGACCGCAAAGATCTTCTCGTTGCGCACGAACAGGACGCCGAACACCGGCACCAGCGACAGCACCGCGATCAGCGCGATGATGGTCGCCGCAAGCCCGGCCTCGCCGAACTTGCGGATCAGGTCGGAATCCGAAAACTGCAGCGCGATGAAGGAAATTCCGGCCGTGCCGTGCGTCAGCACGCAGGCCGGGCCGACCACCAGCACCGCATTCTTGAACGCGGTGAACTTGTCCTGCCCGGCGATCAGCCGGTCGCGCGCCGCGAATGTCAGCTGCATCGAGTCGGAGAAGCTGATCACCATGATGAGCGGCGTCATCACGTTGAGGAACATGTTGAGATTGAAATTGGCCCAGCCGAGGCCGCCGAGCGCGAGCAGGATCGCAATCATCGGCGGGAATGCCGCCGCCACCATGAAGGATATCTTGCGGAAGAAGATGATCGCGATGATGCAGCCGGCGAGAATGCCGAGGATGTTGTAGGTCAGGCCGTCGCGCTCGACCGCGTTGCGGATCTCGAGCTGCATGACCGGCACACCGGACAATTGCGCATTGAGCCCGCTGCCGCCGAGGTCGTCGGCCATAATCTTCCTGATGTCGCCGACCACCTTGCTGAGCTTGTTGCTGCCGACCACCTCGGGCTCGAGCGATAGCACGATCAGCGCGAGCGTTCCGTCCTCCGACAGCAGCTTGCCGCGGATGATCTCGTTGCTTTTGACGGTCTCGACGAATTTGTCGTAGGCCACGCCCTCGGGCAGCTCGTTCGGGAACAACGCCGCCGGCAGCTTGCCTCGCTCCGGCGCCTGGCGCGCGGAGAACAGCGACACCAGGCCGCGCACGCCCTCGACGAGTTGCAGATCCGTGACCATGTCACGCAGCTTGCCGAGATTGTCGCGCTCGAGCAGCGTCTTGCCTTCGACCACGACGAGCACGTCGAACTCGGTCGCCGGGAAGCGCTTGGTCACCGCCTCATACTGCTTGTAGTCCTTGGATTCGGAACGGAACAGCTGCGACAGCGAGTCGTCGATCTTGATCCGGTGCACGCCGAACACGGCGCCGATCAGCAACAGAACGAGGACGATGCAGGACAGGATCGGCGCCCGCATCGGGATCAGGCCGAGACGCTCGATCCCGAACGCGATGCTGAGGCCCGACCGCGGCTCTTCGATCTTCTCGACGTGGACCTGACTTTCGGAATTCTTTTCGAGCATGCCCTGTCCAGTTCTGAAAACGGCTCAATCTGTCTAGCTTGGGTCTAGGGGCGCGAATGAGGCGGGTGAGCGCAACTGATCGGCGCTAGTCCTTGAAAACACGCGAATATTGACCGGCGCCGGTTTTACCTGCCCGACCCTTTGCTCGCAAGCGCGAGGGGCGAGGCAAATCGACAGGGAACCGCCGATCCCCGCCATTAAGTATCTGATTTGTCACACCCTGGTAGCGCATTCCTCGACGATCCACCGCCGCTTTCATCTTTCAAGGCGACCCCTGTGATCTGGCGTGCCAGGCCCTCGCGCACAAGCCACGAAATCCTGAATGCGGCCTCCGCATAGCTCAGCCCGGCATGGTGGATGTTGGAGATGCAGTTGCGGTCGGCGTCGGTGAGACCGATTCGCGGCGCGAAGGTGAGATAGGCGCCGAGACTGTCGGGAGCGGACAGGCCCGGCCGTTCGCCGATCAGCATCACCAGCATGCGCGCGCCGACGATGGCGCCGATCTCGTCACCGAGCGCGACCCGCGCCCCGGACGCTGCGATCACCGCGCCGGCCTCGATCTTGTCGGCCGCAAGGCGCGGCACGAGATGCCGGATCAATTCGACGGCATGCACATTGACCGCCGTCGGCGACAGGCCGTCGCCGATCACGATGGCGCAGGGGCATGCGGTGATGCCACAGTTCTCCAGCGACCGCCGCGACGCAGAATCCAGCATGCGCCCGAGATCGGGCCGCCGCAGATAGTCGCGCCGGCTGTGCGCCTGGCTCGACACCTCAAGCGGCGTGATGCCGAGGCCGGCAAGACCGGCCGCGATCCCGCTGACATCGAAGGCGGCGTGGACGGCGTCGCGGGCGCGGGCATGGTCGAGCGTGAACGACAGCAGCGCATCGGTCGGCAGGCTGGCCCCGGACCGGCCAAGGCCGACGCGCGCCGGCGTGAGCTCGCGCAGATCGGCAAGCGAAGGGGACGTGGGCGCCGGCGGTGTCGTCATGCTGTTATTCGGCGGGGACGGAAGCCTCGCGCAGCCGAATCGAGTAGTTCGAGGCGTTCTGCCGGCCGCTGGAGGCTGCACGCGCAAAGGTGATCAAATGATGCGCAACCAACGTCGCCGAGATCAATCCCTCGATGTCGCCGCGCTTGAGCCGGCCAAGCGCAAACTTCCAGAACACGCGCTTGTAGTCGCCGAGCACGCCGACCTTCCAGAAGATGTTGCGGAGCATGATCAGGCCGCGCCGGATGTTGGCCCAGCTCTTCATCTCCGGGCTAACCGGCACCTTGATGCGATTGGCATAGGTGTAGTTGCATTGATGCAAATAGCGCGCGAACAGCTTCTTCGGCTCGTAGGCAACTTCCATGCATTTGCGCCAGGAACTGACCACGTCCTCGTAGGGCAGCAGGAACTCGACATTGGAGTCGCGGCCCTCGTCATCGATCAGCCGCCCGGCTTTTTCGAGCCGATCCCACAATGGCGTCTTCGGCAGCGCCTGCAGCAGGTTGATGGTGAGCAGCGGAATCCGCGACTCCTCGACAAAGGAGAGCAACGCGTCGCCGGTCTGGGGCTTGTCGGTATCGAGCCCCATGATGATGCCGGAGACGACCTCCATGCCGAACGAGTTGATGGTGCGCACGCCCTCGAGGATCGGAACCATCATGTTCTGATCCTTGTGCATGGCCTTCAGCGCGTCGGGATCGGGCGTCTCGATGCCGACGAAGATCGTCACGAAGTAGGCTTCGCGCATCTTCTCCAGGATCTCGGGACGCTTGGCGATGTTGAGCGTCGCCTCGCAAGCGAGGCGCGTGACATATCCGGTCCGCTTCTGCCACTCGATCAGGTGCGGCAACAGCTCGCTCGCGGCCTTACGGTTACCGATGAAATTGTCGTCGACGAAATACACGGTGTCGGTGGCACCACAGGCGCGCAGCTTGTCGAGCTCGGCGATGATCTGCTGGGGCGACTTCAGGCGCGGATTGCGGCCATAGAGCCCGGGGATGTCGCAGAACTCGCACTGATAGGGGCAGCCCGAGGAGAACTGGATGCTGCCGAGGAAATACTTCTTGGTTTCGGCGAGCTCATAGGCCGGCAGCGGGAATTCCGTCATCGGCAGCCGGTCGATGGTTTTAAGCACCACCTGCTCGTCGGGACGGCTGGTATCATCAGCCAGACGCTTGATCAGCTCATTGGTCGCATCGCCGAGCTCGCCGACGTGGAGGTAGTCGAATGAGGGATAGTAGTCCGGGCAAGCACTGACCGACGGGCCGCCGATCGCGACCACCAGGTCATGGTCATGCGCGCGATGGCAGATGTCGTTCATCTGCTGGCGCTGGATATGCATACCGCTGACGAACACGGCATCCGCCCACTCGAAATCCTCCGTCGTCGCCGGACGCAGATTCTCGTCGACGAAACGGACCGGCCAGTTCTCGGGAAGGTATGCGGCGATCAGCAGCAGGCCCTGCGGCGGCATGAACGCCCTGACGCCGTCAGTGAGGGGGTAGGCGTGCTCGAAGGTCCCAAACGACGACGTATAGCGCGGAAAAACGCAGAGGATACGTCGTACTGTCTCTATGCCCTCAGCTCTCATCAAGCGACCCCGAAGCACCGGCAAATCTAACCACGGCGCGGAACGCTGGGCCAGAAATTCTTCAACATTGTGGCACTACTTAACGTCATAACGACGAGATAGTTGCTCTGCAGAATTTCGCTATCCCCCTCAGGTCAGCAGCCTGGTTGCGAGGTCGGGCAGCCGCTCCGCACCGGCCACGAGGCGGAAGTCCTGCCCGGCAAGGCCGACGCGCGCGAGCCAGTCGTCGAATTCGGGAGCCCGCTTCAAGCCGAACAAGTCGCGGACATAGAGCGCATCGTGAAACGATGTCGACTGATAGTTCAGCATGACGTCATCCGCGCCCGGCACGCCCATGATGAAGTTCACGCCGGCGGCCGCGAGCAGCGTCAGGAGATTGTCCATGTCGTCCTGATCCGCCTCGGCGTGGTTGGTGTAGCAGACGTCGATCCCGAGCGGCAGGCCGAGCAGCTTGCCGCAGAAGTGGTCCTCGAGCCCGGCGCGGATGATTTCCTTGCCGTCATAGAGGTACTCAGGACCGATGAAGCCGACCACGCTGTTGACGAGCAGTGGATCGAACGCACGCGCCACCGCATAGGCCCGCGCCTCGCAGGTCTGCTGGTCGACCTGGTGATGGGCATTGGCGGACAGCGCTGAGCCCTGCCCGGTCTCGAAATACATCACATTGTCACCGACCGTGCCGCGGCGCAGCGACAGCCCCGCTTCCCGGGCTTCCCGCAGCAGCGAGAGGTCGACGCCGAAACTGCGATTGGCCGCCTCGGTGCCGGCGATCGACTGGAACACGAGATCGACCGGCAGCCCCTGCCCGATCAGTCCGAGCGTGGTCGTGACATGGGTCAGCACGCAGCCCTGCGTCGGAATCTCGAATCGCGTGATGATGTCGTCCAGGAGCCGCAGCAGGGTGCCGATGACGTTCGGGTCGTCGCTCGCCGGATTGATGCCGATGCAGGCATCGCCCGCTCCCAGCAGCAGCCCGTCGAGAATCGAGGCGGTGATGCCCTTGGGGTCGTCGAAAGGATGGTTCGGCTGCAGCCGCGTGCTCATTCGCCCGCGCAACCCGATGGTGTTGCGGAAGCGGGTCGTCACCTCGCATTTCTTCGCGACCAGGATCAGATCCTGGTTGCGCATCAGCTTCGACACCGCCGCAACCATCTCTGGCGTGATGCCGCGCGAGATCTTCTTGATCGCTTCCCCGCTGGCGGCATCCGACAGCAGCCAGTCGCGGAATCCGCCGACGGTGAGCGACGACACCGGCAGAAAGCCGGCAACGTCGTGGCTGTCGAGGATCAGGCGGGTGACTTCGTCAGCCTCATAGGGGATGACAGGCTCATCGAGGAATTGTTTGAGCGGAACATTGGCCAGCGCAAGCCGCGCTGCGATCATCTCCTCCGCGCTGTCGGCGGCGATGCCGGCTAGGCGGTCGCCTGAACGCGGCGGCGAGGCCTTGGCAAGCAGGATGCGCAGATCGTCGAATGCGTAATTGGTGGCGTCGATGGTGTGACGATAGAGCATGAGGGGTTCGTCGCGGGCTGGGGCAGCGCAATCTAGCACCTCTTTGCGAAAGGCGTGCCATCGGCTTCGCCCCGCGTGCTGGCGCCTTTGCCGGTAACGGCGGCGCAGCCTCGGCACGACCGCAAGCCGCGAGCACCCGGCAGACTCAAAGCGGCCCATAAGGCATTGGGATTATTTACAGATTTTAACGGTTGCGGCTGCACAAATCTCGCGTTTAAGAAATTGTCCATGAAAATTTTGCATAAGCTTTAATCGGCCGAAGGTACTCCCCGGCCTCTTGGAGTGCCCCGCAATGCCCGCCCCCGTCACATCCCCCATCTCCATGTCCCGGCCTCCAATGGCATCCCGATTCTCGCTTGCTGCCAGGCTGTACTCGACGTTTGCGCTGATTGCGGCGCTGACCGCGGCCATCACCTTCCTGTCCGAATACAATGCGCGGCGTAATGCCGAGCTGACCGAGGCCGTCGACCTCGCAAGCCGTGCCGCACTCAATGTCGAGCGGGTCAATTCACTGGTCTACGCCGTGGTGATGGAATCCCGCGGCATCTACATGTCGACCGATCCGGCAGCGGTGAAGAAATACGGCGACGGGCTGCTGGCGTTCAACGAACGCATTCTCGGCGTGGTCAAGAACTGGGAAACGCTGGTGCAGGCCGACGACGCCGCCCAGTTCGCGGTGTTCAAGAAGCGCATCGAGCAGTTCATCGATTTCCGCAAAGAGCTGGTACGCCGCGGCATCGAGATCGGCGCCGCAGCCGGGCGGGAATGGGGCGACAACGACGCCAACCGCGACGTGCGCACCGCACTGAACAAGGATCTCGAGGCGCTCTCCAAGGTCTATGCCGACCGCAGCAAGAAGCTGGCGCGGGAGACCGACACCAACCGCACGATGGCGCTGGTGCTGACCGGCCTCGGCGCCGCGGCCTTGATTGTGGTGGTACTCGGCGTGCTGATCATCGCCCGCTCGGTGGCCCGGCCGCTGTCGCAGATCACCATGACGATCAAGCGCGTCGCCGAGGGCACCGACCATGTCGAAGTACCGCATGTCGGGCGCAGCGACGAGATCGGCGCACTGGCACGCGCCATCAAGGTCTTCCAGGAGGCGATGGACCGCAATCGCAGCCTCAACGCGCAGGTCGTACAGGATTCCGAGGCGCGCGACGCGCGCGGCCGGCATATCGAGACCTTCGTCGAAGCGTTCCGTGGCACGATCGGCGAGGTGCTCCGCGCGGTGCACGACAACGCCGCGACGATGCGTCAAACCGCGCGGACCATCGCAACCGTCGCGTCGGACGCCAGCGACCGCGCGGTGGCGGCGGCAGGCGCCACCGAACAGGCCTCGAGCAACGTCTCCGCGGTGGCGGGCGCAGCCGAAGAACTCTCCGCCTCGGTCGAGGAGATCGGCCGCCAGGTCAAGCAGTCGTCCGGCGCAGTCGATCAGGCCGGTGCGCGCACCGACCGCTCGATCACCGAGATCGAGGGCCTTGCCGCCACCACCCAGCGCATCGACGGGGTGCTGAGCCTGATCCAGGCGATCGCCGAGCAGACTAACCTGCTCGCCCTCAACGCCACCATCGAAGCCGCCCGCGCCGGCGATGCCGGCCGTGGCTTCGCCGTCGTCGCGCATGAGGTCAAGGCGCTGGCCGGCCAGACCGCGAAGGCAACCGCCGAGATCAGCGAGAATGTGGGCCTGATCCAGGCCTCGACCCGCAACTCCGTGGCCGCCGTGCGCGAGATCGGTCAGGCGGTGCGCGAGATCAGCAACGTCACCGCGAACATCGCGAGCGCGGTCGGCCAGCAGGACGCGGCGACGCGCGAAATCTCCGCCAATGCCCAGATGGCCGCCCAGGGCAACGAGACCCTGGTCACTAATGTCGGCTCGCTCCGCGATGACATGGACCAAACCAGCAAGGCGGCGGAATCGGTGCTCGCGGCCTCGAACGATCTGACCACAACTGCCGAGACGCTGTCGCGCGAGGTCGAGCAGTTCTTCCGCAACCTGCGCAGCGACGCGGCCGACGGCCTGCAGCGGACCGGAACCTGAGCGGCGATCTGGCGGGGCCCTGCGACAGGGCCCCGGCAATCCGGATGGTTAAGACTCTCCCAACGCACGGACACAAATTGCCTCCGCTTCGGGTCGCATTTCTCAATTTGATGCCTCCATAGAAAAGCGTCGCTGCGCGAGGGCGCGGGGAAGTGGAACCGAGCAATGAACGGGCTTTTGCCAAAGCCGAAGGCAGTGCCGACCAAACGGCTCCTTGCGCTCGGGATCGGCCTCGTTCTCTGCTTTTCGGCGATCTGCGCATCCATCCTCTGGGAGATGGCGGGCAAGGACTATCAGCATGCGAAGCAAGGTGCGACCAACCTCGTCGCCTCCATCGCCAGCGAGATCGACCGCAACATCGACCTCTACGACCTCTCGCTCCAGGCGGTCGCCGACGGCGTCAAGCTGCAGGAACTCGGCAAGATCAGCCCGGAGCTTCGCCAAGTCGTGCTGTTCGACCGCGCCGCCACGGCCAAGGATCTCGGCTCGATCCTTGTGCTGAATGCGGCGGGGGACGTCACGCTCGATTCCAGGACGTTGACGCCGCGGGCCGCAAATTTCGCCGATCGAGACTTCTTCCGGGCACATCAGACGCGAGCGGACGGCGGGCTGTTCATCAGCGCTCCGTGGATTACCTCTGACGGCGAATATCTGATCAGCCTCAGCCGCCGCATCAACAATGACGACGGTTCCTTTGCCGGCGTGGTCGCGGGCAGCATGCGGCTCAGCTATTTCCACAATCTGTTTCGCAAGCTGAATTTCGGCTTCGGCGACAGCATGGCGCTGTTCAACAGCGATGGCGTCATACTGATGCGCGCCCCGTTCGACATCAGCAAGATCGGGCAAAGCATCAAGGACTCTCTGGTCTTCAAGCAATTTCCGGCACGACAATCCGGCTCCTACATCACGAAATCGATCGTCGATCATGTCAGCCGGCTCTATGTTTTCCAGGCGGTCGGACACAATCGCCTGCTCATCGCCGAGGGTCTTGCGCTCGACGGCATCTATGCCGACTGGTGGCAGCAGCTCTGGCTGATCGGCAGCGTGGTGGCAGCGCTCTGCGGCTTCTCGATCGTGCTGATGTTCTACCTGGTGGCCGCTCTCAAACGGCGGGCCGCCGCGGAAGACCGGCTCGCGCACCTCGCGAGCACGGATGCACTGACGGGCCTCGCCAATCGTCGCCGCCTCGACGATACCCTTGACGTCGAATGGCGCCGTGGCATGCGTGCAAAGGCGCCGGTCTCGCTTCTGATGATCGACGTCGATCATTTCAAGATCTACAACGACACGTACGGGCATCAGGCCGGCGACGCCGTGCTCACCACCGTGGGACGGTGCATCGCAGGCAGCGCCAAGCGTGCAACTGATCTCGGCGCCCGCTATGGCGGCGAGGAATTTTCGGTGTTGCTGCCCGGCATCGGCAAGGCGGGCGCCCTGGAAATTGCCGAACGGATCCGCGCCAAGCTGGCGGCCGCGCGGGAATCCGAGCCTGAGTTGCCGACCGTCAGCATCGGATTGTCCTGCCTCGTCCCGGACCACGAGCGCACGTCGCGCGATCTGCTCAAGGCCGCGGACCTTGCGCTCTATCAAGCCAAGCGTGAAGGCCGCGACCGCGTCATCGTCAGCCCGATCGGGTGGGATAAATCGGGCAAGCGGCACGTCGCCTGATCGCGACCGCATTGGCGCGGTCGAACGCGCCGCCCGCCCGTCTCGCTCACTCCACCGGCAGCACGTCAACCGCAACGGCGAGCTTTTGCTTGCGCGCGCCGACGATGACGCCATCGACCGGCGAGACGTCGGCGAAGTCGCGGCCGATGGCGAGAATGATGTGGTCGCTCCCGACCATCAGATCGTTGGTCGGGTCGAACCCGACCCAGCCGAGCGCGCTGCCGCACCAGACCGAGACCCAGGCATGGGTGGCGTCGGCGCCCTGCAGCCGCGGCTGGCCCGGCGGCGGAATGGTGCGCAAATAGCCGCTGACATAGGCCGCGGGCAGGCCGAGGCCGCGCAGCCCCGCGATCATCACATGGGCAAAGTCCTGGCACACGCCGTGGCGCTTCTCGAACACGTCGCGAAGCGGTGTCGAGATCACGGTCGCCTTGGGATCGTATTTGAAGTCGTTGCGGATGCGGCGCATCAGGTCGGCCGCCCCGGTGAGGATGCCGCCGCCGGGCAAAAAGCTCGCGGAAGCGTAGGCCGTCACGGGCCGTAGCACCGGCACCAGTGCGCTGGCAAAGACGTAGCCGACCGGCGAGGCCGCATCGAGGCTCAATGCCTCGAACGCGTTGTCACGCACGTCCTCCCAGGGCGGACTGGCGGCGTCGCACGCCGGCGGCTGTCGCGCCACCGAGACCCGCGAGCGGGCATCGATGCGCAGACTGCGATGCGCGGTCTCGATCAGGACGCTTTCAGTGAGCGTGCCGAAGAAGTCGCGCCTTGCGGTGCGTTCCGCGGGCCTCGGACGGATCTCGACCGAATGCGAGATCAGCTGCTGCCCATCGCCAGTGACCGGCTCCAGCCGCAGCGAGCAGCGCGCGAAGCTGACCTGGGTCTCGTAGCTGTAGGTCGTGACGTGACGGATGTCGTAGATCACGCCAGCCCCGTGAGCTTCTCCGGCCGGCTGGCATTCGGTCCGTGCGGGAAATAATGCAGCCCGATCGCGTCGGCGAGGTTGAGCAGATCCTGCTCTAGCGCGAACAGCGTCTTGACGTCGAGGCTCGAGGCTTCAGCCGTTGTGAGCATTGCCTCGACCGCGACGGCAAGACGCTGCGGCCGCTCGATCAGGCCATGCTCCTTCAGGCTCGGCAGCGCGGCAATATGCTCGTTCAGCGCCGCGACCTGGAATGCGACCGAGCGCGGATTGTAGGGGTCGAGCACCGCCAGATCGCGCACCGGTGCGAGCAGCGGCTGCACCAGATAGCGCGAGCGATAAGTGATCTGGCAGTCGACCAGCGTGAGCAGAACGTCGAGGTCCTCGTCACCGGCTTCGTCATAGGCGAACTGACGGGCAAAGCGCGTGGTGTTGACGGCGCGCTCGGCGCGGCGGCCCATCTCGAGGAAACGCCAGCCGGCGGCGCGGTTCATGTTTTCCTGCGCGAGGCCGGCGAAGCTTGCGAGCTCCTGCAAGGTCAATTCGGCGGCGCTGACGACGCCGTCATCGTCATGAACCTCGATGGCCAGCCGATCAGCCATCTCGGTGATGACCTGCCAAGCGTCCGGCGACAGCCGCTCGCGGAGCGAGGTCGCCGTGCGCTGCGCGGATCGCACCAGCGACAGCGCCGAGCCGAATTTCTCCTCGCTCTGCAGCGCTTCGAGCGCGACCTTGGCGAGATTGGCGCGCGCGGTCTGCGAGGCCGCGCCCCAGGCGACCAGCATGCGCTGGATGCGCTCGGCCGAATGCATCGCCGGCGCCGAGCCGTTCGAATTCGCGCGCGCAGGATCGCGCAACGGCGTGCACAGCGCGCGGATCAGCCGGATGGTGGCCTCGGCGCGCTCCAGATAGCGGCCGAGCCAGAACAGATTGTCGGCGGCGCGGCTCGGCAGCACGCCGGCGATGCGGCGGATGCGGACGGTGTCGACCGCCGGCAGCAGGGTCGAGGTCTCAACCGCCTTGTCGGAGACCACCCAGACATCGGCGGACACCGCGCCATCGCCCATCGACACCGCGCGCGCATCGGCCCGATCGGCAATCCGGCAGAAGCCGCCGGGCAGCACAGTCCAGCCGCTCGGCGTCGCCGCCGCGAACACCCGCAACACGAACGGACGCGGCGCGATGCGACCGTTCTCCCATACCGGCGTGGTCGACAGCCGCACGAGCTCCTGACCGACATAATCGATGCCGCGATGGCTGATGGCATCCTTCAGGCGGTCGCGGTCCGCTGCCGACAATTCGCCCGGGAGCACCGGTCCGTTGCCGGGAAAATCCGCAACGCCGCGGCCATAGGCGCCTTCGATCGCGAACTCGTCGAGCCGCGACAGCACCTCTTCGCGGGCGGATTTCTGGCCGCACCACCAGGTCGCGATGTGCGGCATCATCAGGTCTTCAGAGAGCAGGCGCCGGCACAGATTGGGCAGGAAGCCGAGCAGCGCCCTCGCCTCCATCACGCCGGAGCCCGGCATGTTGGCGACCACGACGCCGCCCTTGCGCAGAACCTCGACAAGCCCGGGCACGCCGAGATAGGAGGACGCGTCGAGCTCGAGCGGATCGAGCATGTTGGAATCGACCCGGCGCAGCAGCACGTCGAGCCGCTTCAGCCCGGCGACGGTGCGGATGTGGACGCGATCGCCTGAGACCGCGAGATCGTCGCCCTCGACCAGCAGGAAACCGAGATAGCGCGCCAGCGTGGCGTGCTCGAAGTAGGTCTCGCTGAACGCGCCGGGCGTCAGCAGGCCGATCCGCGGCTCGTCGCGATCGGCGCTGGCGCGCAGCGAATCGCGGAACGCCTCGAAGAACGGCGCGACGCGCTCGACATTCATCGACTTGTAGAGATTGGAAAAGGCGCGCGACAGCACCAGGCGGTTTTCCAGCGCATAGCCCGCGCCCGACGGTGCCTGCGTGCGATCGCCGAGCACCCACCAGCGGCCGTCAGGCCCGCGGCCGATGTCGGCGGCATAGAGATGCAGATAGCGGCCCCCCGGCGGCTTGATGCCGCTGACCGCGCGCAGATACTCGCTGCTGCCGGCGATCGCCGCGGCAGGGATGGCGCCGTCCGCAACGAGGCGGCCTTCGCCGTAGAGGTCGGCCAGCACCATCTCCAGCAGCTGCGCGCGTTGCGCGACACCGGCGGCGAGCTGGCGCCAGTCCGCCGCGTCGATGATCAGCGGCAGATGGCTGAGCGGCCAGATCCGGTCGGAAGTGTCGCCCGGCGCGCGATAGGTGACGCCGGCCTCATGCAGATGGCGATCGGCGGAGGCGAAGCGGCGCTCGATATCGGCCGGCGACAGCGCGGCAAAGGCGTCGAAGAAGCGGGCCCAGACCGGCCGCGGCGCGCCGTTGTCTGCAATATACTCGTCGGGAATGCCGGGCAGCCGGACATAGTCGCGGGTCCACTGCGCCATCCGGCGCTGACCGGGACGGGCCCTGCTCTCCTGACTGCTGCCTGGACTATTGCCACCCGATGCGGACATTCCACTTCCCCTTGACACAATTAGTGCAGGAGCGGCGTCCGCAAGTCGAGGGTCAAGGGAAACTCAATTGTGCGTTCCTCCGGCGGCGTCTCGATCTTGCCGGGAGTATGGCCGTGCTCCTGGAAGCGCGCCAGCCGCCGCGCCTCGGCCTCGTAGGAATTGACCGGCTTGGTCTCGTAGTTGCGGCCGCCGGGATGGGCGACATGATAGACGCAGCCGCCGAGCGAGCGTCCGTTCCAGGTGTCGATCAGGTCAAACGTCAGCGGCGCATGCACGGGAATGGTCGGATGCAGGCCGGAGGCCGGCTGCCAGGCCTTGAAGCGGACACCAGCGACCGCCTCGCCGGCACGGCCGGTCTCGGTCATCGGCATCCGTCTGCCGTTGCAGGTGATGACATGGCGCCCATCGACGAATCCGGTCGCCTTCACCTGGAGACGCTCGACCGACGAATCGACGTAGCGCACGGTGCCGCCCGAGGTGCCCTCCTCGCCCAGCACATGCCAGGGCTCGAGCGCCTGCCGCAGTTCGAGACCGACGCCGCCGTGATGAACGCGGCCGAAGGCGGGGAAGCGGAATTCGAGCTGTGCCTGGTACCATTCCGGCTCGACGTCGTAACCGGATTGCTTGAGCTCGGCGAGCACGCCGAGGAAATCCTCCCAGAGGAAATGCGGTAGCATGAACCGGTCATGCAGCGCGGTGCCCCAGCGCACGAACCTGCCCTGCTGCGGCTCACGCCACAGCTTTGCGATCAGCGCGCGGATCAACAGTTGCTGCGCCAGCGACATCCGCGGGTCGGGCGGCATTTCGAGCGCGCGGAATTCGACCAGGCCAAGCCGGCCGGTCGGGCCGTCGGGCGAATACAGCTTGTCGATGCAGATCTCGGCGCGGTGGGTGTTGCCGGTGATGTCGACCAGGATATGCCGGAACAGGCGATCGACCAGCCACAGCGGCGCATCCATGCCCGGCGGCGGCACGTGCGACAGCGCAATCTCCAGCTCATAGAGCCCGTCATGCCGCGCCTCGTCGATGCGCGGCGCCTGGCTGGTCGGGCCGATGAACATGCCGGAAAACAGGTAGGACAGCGACGGATGCCGCTGCCAGTACAGCACGAGGCTCTTCAACAGATCGGGCCGGCGCAGGAACGGTGAATCCTCCGGCCTGCTGCCGCCGACCACGATGTGGTTGCCACCGCCGGTGCCCGTGTGGCGGCCGTCGATCAGGAAACGGTTGGCCCCTAACCGCGTCTTGGCGGAGTCCTCATAGAGGCCGAGCGTGATGTCGACGGCCTCGCGCCAACTCTGCGCCGGCTGCACGTTGATCTCGATCACGCCGGGATCCGGCGTCACCTTGATCACCTCGATGCGCGGATCGAAGGGCGGTGCATAACCCTCGACGTGCACCTGCAGCTGCAACTCTTCGGCCGCGGCTTCGATCGCTGCGATCAGGTCGAGATAATCCTCGACCTTCTCGACCGGCGGCATGAAGGCGCACAGCACGCCGTCGCGAACCTCGATCGACATCGCGGTGCGCACCGGCAGCGGCTCGGGAATCTCCTTCAAGGCTTGCTGCAGCTCGTCGGAAAGCACGTCGCGCGTCGCCATCGGATCGCGTTCGACGACGTAGGGATAATCGTCCGGCGGCACATATTCGAGCGAGGCGATCGGAAGCCGCAAGCCCAGCGGCGAGTCGCCGGGTGACAGGAACAGATGGCTACGCCGGATCTTCCAGCGCTCGCTGCGCCAGCGTGCCGGCACGCGATCACCGAGCGGGCTCCAGCGCTGGATCGGCAGCACGTAACCTTTCGGCGTGGTCAACCCCTCGTCGAACACCCGCGCCATCCGGGCGCGCTCTTCCGGATCGGTCAGCTTGGAATTCGCCGGGCTGACATTGGCCGGCAGGCTGGCTTCACGCTGCAGCCAGAAGGCGGGATCTTCATAAGCCGGCATGGCATAGTCGACGCCGAGACCAAGCTTGGTTGCTGTTACTTTGACGAAACGCTGGGCCTCCGCGATCTCGGCCCTGCGCGAATTCTCAATGCCGGCGATCAGCTCGGCATTCTTCCAGATCGGCTTGCCGTCCTTGCGCCAGTAGAGACCGAACGCCCAGCGCGGCAGGCTCTCGCCGGGATACCATTTGCCCTGGCCGTAATGCAGCAGGCCGCCCGGCGCGAACCGCGTGCGCAGCTTGCGGATCAATTCGTCGGCGAGCGCGCGCTTGGTCGGGCCGACCGCGGCGACATTCCACTCCGGCGATTCCAGATCGTCGACAGAAACGAAGGTCGGCTCGCCGCCCATGGTCAGGCGCACATCGTCTTTCCTCAGGTCGGCATCGACCTGCTCGCCGAGCTGGTCGAGCCGCGCCCAGGATTCATCGGAGAATGGTTTGGTGATGCGCGGCGCCTCGCCGATGCGCTTGACGCTCATCTCGAAGCCGAACTCGACATTGGCAACGCCCGCGGTACCGGTCACCGGCGCGGCCGAGCGATAATGTGGCGTGGCGCACACCGGGATGTGGCCCTCGCCCGTCAGCATGCCGGAGGTGACGTCGAAACCGATCCAGCCCGCGCCCGGCAGATAGACCTCGGCCCAGGCGTGCAGGTCGGTGAAATCGCTCTCGACCTCGCGCGGCCCCTCGAGCGGATCGATGTCCGGCCGCAGCTGAATGAGATATCCGGAGACGAAACGCGCGGCGAGCCCGAGGTGGCGCAGCGTCTGGATCAAGAGCCACGCCGAGTCGCGGCAGGAGCCGGAGCCCGCGGCCAAGGTCTCCTCCGGCGTCTGGATGCCGGCCTCCATGCGGATGACGTAGCTGATCTTCTTTTGCAGCTGCGCGTTCAGCTCGACCAGGAAGTTGACGGTGCTGTCGGCCTGGCGCGGAATCTCCTTCAGGTAAGCCGCGAGCAGCGGCTCGGCCTCATCGGTCTCGAGATAGGGCGCGAGCTCGGTCTTGAGATCGCCGGGATATTCGAACGGAAAGCTGTTGGCAAAGGGCTCTACGAAGAAGTCGAACGGATTGACCACCGTCATGTCAGCGGTGAAATCGACCTCGACCTTGAGCTCGGTGGTCTTCTCTGGAAAGACGTAGCGCGCCAGCCAGTTGCCCTGCGGGTCTTGCTGCCAGTTCACGAAGTGATTGGCGGGCGTGACCTTGAGCGAATAGCTCGTGATCGGCATGCGCGTATGCGGCGCGGGCCGAAGCCGAATGGTCTGAGGCCCGAGATCGATCGGCCGGTCGTATTTGTAGTGCGTGACGTGATGCAGTGCGACTGATATCGACACGGACCGAGGGCTCCAGCAGCTTTTTTGAGCAGAACACTGCTGCCGGTCGACATCAAGCACTAACAACGGGCACGGGGTGCCCAAGGTAAGGGCGCGATCCGTAGCCCTGATGGAGCGAAAGCGAAATCCGGGGCCTTCATCCGCAGGAAGAGTCCCGGATTGCGCGGAGCCTGTCATCGGGCGCGCATTCGCGCGACCCGTTGGCTTCATCCGGGCTACGCGATTGCTAGCGGCCGATTGCGCCGGATACCTGCGAAGCAAGCTGCTCGGCGAGCATATGATAGCCCTCGGGGGTCAAATGCACACCATCGGGCTGATGGGGGAGTCCACCCAGCATCCCGTTAGGGAGCATGATCACCGCGATGCCACGGGCGCTGAGACGACTTTGGATATCCGCGGTCCGGTCAGGGCTGCCCTTGCGCCGGTCATTGCCGCCTGGCTGCAAAATAACCGCACGGGTCCCGTTCGGGACGGCGCGGTCGAGGCGTTGCAGCATCCCTTCCGTGGTCTCGCCGTTGATGCCGGCGTTCACGATGCGGACGCTCAATCCCTTCGCCCGCAAGATCGCTTCGAGCTGCGCGGGATAGGCCTGGTTGCGCGCCACGCCCTTGCCGTAGGTATTGCTCGCGCCAAGCGCGACTATGGTTGCGGCGTCAGCCGAAGCGGCGCCGAGGCTCAAAGCGGCGAGAAATGCAATGCATCCAACAATTCCCAACCAACGCGCGCGCATGCTTCCTCCGTCCCCTCCGTAGCCCGGATGGAGCGCAGCGTAGTCCGGGAAGCTTCATTCGCCAACGTACTTCCTTGTCGTCCCTGCGAAAGCAATGCGAAAGCAGGGACCCAGACCGCGTGGTCCTAATGATGAAAGACGATGGCAGACGCCTCGCACATCACTACGGCCGGTGGTTATGGGTCCCAGCTTTCGCATAGCTTTCGCAGGGACGACGGCGGAGTGAAAGGCTAGATCGTGGCTCTAAACTACATCGTCGCGCCCAGCACCCACGGCGCGAATTCAGCGCCGCCGAAGTCAAAGCTCTCGCTCTTGGTCGGCTGGCCCGAGGCGGTCTTGAGGATGAGGTCGAAGATGCGCTGGCCGCATTCCTGCACGCTCTCCTCGCCGTCGAGGATGGTGCCGCAATTGACGTCCATGTCGTCTTCCATCCGCTTGTACATCGGCGTGTTGGTCGCGAGCTTGATCGACGGCGCCGGCTTGCAGCCGAACACGCTGCCGCGGCCGGTGGTGAAGCAGACGAGGTTGGCGCCGCCGGCGACCTGCCCGGTCGCGGCGACCGGGTCGTAGCCCGGCGTGTCCATGAACACAAAGCCCTTCTTGGTGACGGGCTCGGCGTAGTTGAGGACGTCGACGAGGTTGGTGCTGCCGGCCTTGGCCATCGCGCCCAGCGACTTCTCAAGGATGGTGGTGAGACCGCCGGCCTTGTTGCCCGGGCTCGGATTGGCGTTCATTTCGGCGCCCTCACGCTGGGTGTACTCCTCCCACCAGCGCATCAGGCCGACCAGCTTCTCGCCGACCTCGCGGCTGACGGCGCGGCGAGTCAGCAGATGCTCCGCGCCATAGGTCTCGGGCGTCTCCGAGAGGATCACGGTGCCGCCGTGACGGACCAGCAGATCGCTCGCCGCGCCGAGCGCCGGATTGGCGGATACGCCGGAGTAACCATCCGAGCCGCCGCATTGCAGCGCCACGGTGAGCTCGCTCGCCGGCACCGCCTCGCGCTTGACCTTGTTGGCGTCGGCGAGCGCTTCCTTGACGAAGGCAACGCCGGCTTCCACCGTCTTGCGGGTGCCGCCGACCTCCTGGATGTCCATCGCGCGCAGACGACCGGCGAGCTTCTGCTCCTGCATCAGGCCGCCGATCTGGTTCACCTCGCAGCCGAGGCCGAGCACAATGACGTTGGAGAAATTGACGTGCCGCGCATAGCCGCCGAGCGTGCGGCGGAGCAGCGCCAAGGGCTCGTCCTGGGTCATGCCGCAGCCGGTCTTGTGGGTCAGCGCGACGACGCCGTCGACACTCGGGTAATCGGCGAGCGGATTGTCGCCGGTGAACGGATTCTTCTTGAACATGTCGGCCACGATGCCGGCGACATGGGCGCTGCAATTCACCGAGGTGAGGATGCCGATATAGTTGCGGGTCGCGACGCGGCCGTCGGCGCGGCGGATGCCTTCGAAGGTCGCCGGCAGATCGAAGTTCGGCACCGGCTTGACGTCGACGCCATAGGCATAATCCTTGGCGAAATCACCCATGCCGCAGTTCTGCGTATGTACGTGCTGGCCGGGCGCGATCGGCTGGGTCGCAAAGCCGATGATCTGGCCGTAGCGCCGGATCGGCTCGCCTTGCGCGATCGGCTTGATCGCGACCTTGTGGCCCGCGGGGATCCGATCGACCGTCGTGATGCCCTCAGTCACCTCAAGCCCCGGCGGCAGGCTCGCGCGCGCGATCAGGACGCTGTCGTCGGCGTGCAGGCGGATCACTTGTGCCGAGGCCATCGGAGTTCTCCTTTGGAGTTAGTCACCTCTCCCCGTCCTTTACGGGGAGAGGTCGAATTCTCGCACAGCGACAATTCGGGTGAGGGGCGACGCACGTTGCCAATTACAAAGACGGTGCTAGCCGGATAGAGCCCCTCACCCCAACCCTCTTCCCGCAAAAGCAGGGCGAGGGAGCAGAGCTAACATCGCGGACAGAGCTTACGCCTTGCCGCCGGACTTCTCGCGGGTCGCGTTGACCTGCATCTTGGCGTAGACCTGCATCAGGCCGACCTCGTTCGACAGCGTCACGAGCTTGAAGCCCATGTTGATCGCGCGCACCGCGCCTTCGGCGCCCGAGCAGTGGATGCCCGGATTGAGGCCGCGCTTGCCGCATTCCTTGATGATCTTCTCGTAGATCTTGAGGATCTCCGGCTCGTCGCGATCGAGCTTCGGCACCAGGCCGTAGGAGAAGCCGAGATCGGACGGGCCGATATAGACGCCATCGATGCCTTCGACATCGAGGATCGCTTCCATGTTCTCGACCGCGGTCTTGGTCTCCATCATCGGCAGCAGCACGATCTCGTCGTTGGCGGTCTGCTGATAGGTGCCGGCCGAGCCGTACATGCCGGCGCGGATCGGGCCGTTGGAGCGCACGCCCTTCGGCGGATATTTGGCGTAGGAGACGAGGTTTCTGGCTTCCTGCGGTGTGTTGACCATCGGGCAGATCACGCCATAGGCGCCGCCGTCCAGCACCTTGCCGATGATGCCGGGCTCATTCCAGGGCACGCGGACCATCGGCGTCACCGGATGGGCGTGCATCGACTGAAAGCACTGCACCATCGACTGATAATCCTGCACACCGTGCTGCATGTCGACGGTGACGCTGTCGAAGCCGCATTGCGCGATCACTTCGGCCGAGAATCCCGAGGGGATCGCGAGCCACGCGTTCACCACCGCTTTGCCCGATGCCCAGACTTGCTTGACCTTGTTTGCCATTGATCGCGTTTCCCTTTGCGGTTTATTGGGGGACGAGCCTTCAGCTGGTCGCCCGCTGGATAGAAACTTCGCTGACGCCGACTTCGCGCGCGGTATTCACTATCGCCGCCCACGTGTCGTCAGGCAAGGGGATGCCATTCCTGGTGCGATCGGCACGGGTTTTCCGCTCCGGATCGCCTGGAACCAGCACGGAATCCGTGCCCGCGATCGGCTTGGTGGCGCGGATGAAATCGGTGTAGCGGGTGATTTCTCCATCGAAGAAATTGCTGGTGTCGATCACCTTGGGGTCGATGTAGAACGCCATCATGCCGTTGGCGAAGCGCCGGTCCGACGACGTCGCGCCGGTGCCGGTCAGCGCGCCGCCCAGCAGTTCGCAGATGAAGGCGAGACCCGAGCCCTTGTGATCGCCGAAGGCGCGGATCGCGCCAGTTCCCTTGGTGTGGTCGCGCGGTCCGTCCGGCGTGTACGGCCCATACAGCACGTGGGGATCCTCGCTCAGCGTGCCGTCGGCATCGACGAGCGCGCCGATCGGCAGCTTCTTGCCGCCGCGGCTTGCCACCAGGCACTTGCCCTCGGCGACAACCGAGGTCGCAAAATCGAGCACGATCGGATCCTGGCCCTGACGCGGAATGCCGACGCAATACGGCGCCGTGGACAGGCGCTTCTCGACGCCGCCGTAAGGCGCAACCAGCAGCGAGCCGGCCGCGGTCACGAAATGAATTGAAACAAGACCTTCGGCGGCGGCCATCTCGGCCCAGTCGCCGACGCGGCCGAGATGACCGGAGTTGCGCAGCGCGACCGCGGCGAGCCCCGCCTTCTTGCACTTCTCGATGCCGAGTCTGACCGCAACCGGCGTGACGGTCTGGCCATAGCCGAACTTGCCGTCGACCACCGCGAGCGATGGCGTGTCGACCACCACCTCGGGAGACTGGTTCGGCACGATCGAGCCCATCTTCTTCCACCTGACATAAACCGGCACGCGGATCACGCCGTGGCTGTCATGACCTGTAAGATTCGCGGTCGTCAGATAGGTCGCGATGCGCTTCGCCTCTTCCGGAGAGGACTCCGAATGGGAAAACACCTCGGACACGAAGTTGATGAGGTTATCGACCTTGATGGTGACCATGAAAAACCAGCTCGCTCAGTAAAGCACGGGACGTTGTCAGGCGTGGGTTTTGGCGTGGCCGCCGAGATAGGCCGCGGCGATAGCCTCATTGCCCCACAATTCGTCGGGCTTGCCGCCCAGCACGATCCGCCCCGTTTCCAGGACAAAGCCATGATCGGCGACCGAAAGTCCCATGCGCGCATTTTGCTCGACGAGCAAGACCGTGGTGTCCTTCCTGATCTGCGAAATGATGCGGAACACCGCCTGCACGATCACAGGCGCCAGCCCGAGCGACGGTTCGTCGAGCAGCAGCAGCCGCGGCTTGGCCATCAGGCCGCGCGCCACCGCGACCATCTGCAGCTGGCCGCCGGACAGCGTCCAGCCGAGCGCGTTGGAAAAGGCGCGGATGTCCGGGAACAGATCGAACATCGCGTCGGCCTCGCGCGAGATCTGCGACGCCGGCACCTTCCGGTTCGATGCGCCGAGCATGATGTTCTCTTTCACGGTGAGGCCCGGAAACACGCGGCGGCCTTCCGGCACGTGCGAGATGCCGAGCCGGACGATCGCTTCGGGCCCGAGGCCCGCGATCGAGTGGCCGTCGAACATAATGTCGCCGGAGGCGGGCTTGGCGAGGCCTGAGATCGCGCGCAGCGTGGTCGACTTGCCGGCGCCGTTGGCGCCGAGCAGCGTGACCACCTGGCCCTGCTCCACGGCGATGGTGACGCCGCGCAGCGCTTCGATCTCGCCGTAGCGGACCACGAGATTGCGGATTTCGAGCAGCGGCATCATTCGCTCCCGAGATAGGCGGAGACGACGTCGGGATGGCGCAGCACCGCCATCGACTCGCCGTCCGCGATGCGGCGTCCGAAGTTCAGCACGGTGATGTGCTGGGCGGCCTCCGACACCAGCGTCATGTCGTGATCGATGATCAGGATGGTGAGGCCCTGGGCAGCGATGCGCTTCAGCAGCTCATGCAGCTCCAGCTTCTCGGTCGAGTTGAGACCGGCCGCCGGCTCGTCGAGCAGCAGCAGCGTCGGGTTCGACGCCAGCGCCCGCGCGATCTCGATCAGGCGCTGGTGGCCGTAGGAGAAGCTCGAGATCAATTCGTTGGCGCGGTTACCGAGCCCGACGAAGGTCAGCGCCTCCATCGCGCGCTCGGTCAGCGCGTCCTCGCCCTTCCCGATCATGGTGTTGCCGGGCCGTTCGGCGCCGATCTCGACATTCTCCAGCGCGGTCATCGAGCGGAACAGGCGGATGTTCTGGAAGGTGCGTCCGAGGCCGGCCGCCGTGCGCTGATGCGGCGCCATGTTGGTGATGTCGGTGCCGTCGAGCACGATCCTGCCCGCGGTCGCCTTGTAGAGCCCGGACAGCACGTTCAGCGTCGTGGTCTTGCCGGAGCCGTTCGGCCCAATCAGCGCATGCACGCTGCCGCGCTTCACCGCGATATCGACGCCGTCGACCGCCTTGAGGCCGCCAAAGTGCTTCGAGAGCCCGGTCACTTCGAGCACGATGTCGCCGCCTGACGTCGCCGGCTTGAGCTGCAAGGCCGCCGCGGCCGGCGGCGCCTTGGTGTGCGCACGCCAGCGCGTGAATGCGTCCGACACAAAACCCCAGATACCGTCGGGCATGAAGCGAATGATCAGGATCACGAACAGGCCGTAGATCGCCAGATAAAGTCCCGGCACGCTCTTGAGGAAGCGCAGCCATTCCGGGATCAGGATCAGGAGGCCCGTACCGATCACCGAGCCAATCGGCGAGGCCACGCCGCCGAGCAGCGACATGGTCAGGAACACGATCGATTCTGCGAACAAGTCGGAGGCCAAGCGGTCTTAGGAAGACAACTATAACACTCAACTCCTTGGCTCACAGAACGACATGGCTACG